>LVWS01000044.1 GCA_002083365.1 Nitrospira sp. SG-bin1
AATTCCGATGTCGTGGCCAAAAAGACGATGCGAGCCAACTGCAGCACGGCAATGAGCAGATGCCAGGAAGAGACGACGCTGATTTTGAGGCTAGCGGAAGACTCAGAGTCTGGCAGCGGTGCATCCTCACAGCCATGAAGACGACACTTACCTACATTTCCATTCTTTTTCTCCTGGCCCAAGGATGTGGCAGCGACAAGCACCTGCCGTCCTCGAATCCGCCGGAGTACGATCCGAAGAAAGTCTATACGCCACCCTCGCCCCCTCCCAGTGTTGGATCAGCACCGATCACGTCGTCTCAACCGACCGAATTCGAATGGCTCAAGTCCCAGCTTGAGTCGCTCGAAGCCGGCCAGACAGCCAAGGGTGAAGGGAAAAGAATCCCGTTCGATCAAAACTTGCTCCCACAGTTCAAGGGAGTCACTAACCCTTGTGAAGCCCTGTCGAGGCTGGCGCCAGGTCTTAGCAGCACGCAGCTCTTTACAGGGACCGAGGGGGCAGCGTTGAAAAAAGCCTTAGGCACCGATGCGGACGGGATCGCGCGTCGAATGGATGAGCAAGTGGCGGAGGGCCTGAAACAGTCGCTCGGCGCCGGTGCAGCCGATTGTCCGATCTCGGTACGGCCGCACAAGAGCAGCGGGTTCATCGATCGGTCTCCATCGCCTCGACTCGTGTTGACTCACACCACTCTCAACCAACCGCTCCTCTTGGCACAGACCACGATCCCTCATGCATCACAGGATGACTACGACGTGCCTCCCCATAAGCCACAACGGGAAAATGCGCCTCCCGAGTGGGTGGGCTGGAAGATGACGGATACCATGACGCGGACCGGCAAGGAGGACAGGCCCACGAAAGGCATTCGAGAAGATTATGAGATGGTCATTGCTCCCAAGACGAAGCAATGTCCCCGTCTGGGTCCTGAACTGGAGGGGATTGTAGACGGGAAATTTGAGTGGTCCTTCATGATGTTTCGGGCGACACCGGGACCGCAGAGTGTGCTCTATCGCCGACACGTCAAAGCCGACCTCAAAGGGGAGGTCGATGATGATGCCAAGTTGAAAAAGGTCGTGAAATTTGATGCCACAGTCACAATTCAGCATATCGGCACGGAGCTTCCGCCCTATTCTCGGACATTTCCTGTCCAGGGTGAATTCAGCATTGATCAGCAAACGGGGATACCCGAAGATTTCAAGGTCATCACGGTCTCCGGCTTTTCCGAAGGGGAGGCTCAGGCAAAAGACGCGCAACTCATTGGAACGCTTACACCCCTCATAGGGGTTTTTTCGGGTCCAGAATATCGTAATGCCCAAACTATATGGAACAACCCCAATACCTGCGTGGAGATCACTTTCACACCGCCGACCAAGACAAAAAAGTTTGTTCCCAGCGAATCGACGCCGGTAAAGACGGAACTACGGACGAAAAATGATCAACGGCACGTTCCGGCGAAATTCAAGGAAGCGAAGGAGCGGCCCAGGGAGGGCAATGGCCGTGTGTCGCCGAGGGAGGACAAATCGGAAATCAGCAGGCCGGCGACGTTCACCTACCAGGCTCCAGCGACTAAAATTCAACACAGTGGATTCAGACTGTCGGCGGTCTCACGCGCGGGTGTCGCGGAAGAGAAGGACGGTGAATGGGAACTGGCGGAAGGGTCGTATGTCTTGGAATTCCAATCGAGGATTGTCTCGACTGAGCCCACCGAGCCGGTTGAGTCGGTCGCCGCCGGGAAAGTCGTCTTAACTTCTGTCGAAGGGAAAGAAGGTTGGTACCGTGGAAGCGGCATGCTGGGCTATCAGACCGGTCCACCACCAAACCGCGACCCTTGCTCCAATCTCGTCATGGGTCATGGGACCACGCGTTTCGATGTGGCGGGAATGTCTATCAAGCTCTCTGAGAGAACCGGTGCAACGGGTCGCCAGGTTGGCTCCGCCGACATTGAGTTGCACTACCTAATCCATCCGACGAATGAAACGGTACGACACTGGGCCATGGTGGACTTCCAATGCGTTCCGGGAAAAGAATTCCCCATTCCATTTTTTCATCCAATGTACGCCGTCGCTCGCGGCGCCGAAGAAGTAAATCTCCTGAAAGGCTGGACCTACGTCGGCAGAGATGGTGTTGTGGCGAAGAAAGTGCTCAGAGGCAATTGCGGCGACTACTGCCAGGACGAAACCGTGTTTATGTTAAAAGAAGCGGATGATCGGGCGTCCCCGCCGAAATAAATGTTGTGCGGACTTCAGGAGATCTCGCGCGCGTGGGACGCTTCGGCGAACCCTACGCCTAATCTGAGCGCTTCATCGTCCGCCGTGGCATTCCCACACCGACCTCAGACCACCGTCCCCATACGAGTCTCATCGACAAAGGTCTCGGTTGCATCGTCGATCGCCCGGCTGTGGCGGCCTTTCGGAGGCAAGATAAACAACTGTTTCGCGTCGATCTTGTCTTTCTTCTCCGGCGGCATCGCCATCTCATACGTCACGGGACGGCGGTGATCCGCCAGTTGCAACTCCGGATTGTAGACGCTGTTGAACTTCCAGAGCATCTTGATGAAATTCGTTTGGCCCCGCATCAAATGCCCTGCCGCGATCTTGGCCGTGCCCTTGAGAGCAGCCCAGCCGAGATGCTTCTTGTTGAGGACCTGCTGCGTCTTAACGAGTTCTGCGTAAAACTCCGGGAGCGGCATCTTGGTCGGCATCACGGCATGTTGTATGTCGAACAGGCGGTAGTCCCGTGTGTGGAACTTGCGGGATTCCGTATGCCAACTTTCGGTGCCCGGGTACGGAGTATTGACGCTGATATTGACGATCTCGGGAATTTCCAGACACCACTGGCGAATAACCTCGAACCGCTGCCGGTCCCAATCCGGATCGGCGATGAGATTGATGGCGACGGTGATCCCAAGGGACCGAGCAAATTCGAGTGCTTCGAAATTCTTCCCTAACGAGATGCGCTTGCGATGCATCTTGAGGCCTTCCGCATCGATGGCCTCCACACCCAGAAACATGTACTGGAGTCCAAGCGTCTTCCAGAATTGGAAGACTTCCTTGTTACGCAGGAGAACGTCCCCGCGTGTCTCCATGTAGTACTGTTTTTTGATGCCGCGCCGTGCGACCGCTTCGCCGATCTCCATGCCCTGCTTGCCTTGAATGAAGGCCACGTCGTCAACCAGGAAGATGCCCGGTTCTTGAACCTGTTCCAGTTCCTCGACCGCTTTCTCCGTGCTGACCATACGATAGCTGCGGCCGTAGAACGTCCAGGCACTGCAGAAGGAACAATCCCAAGGACAGCCCCGTGCAAACTCGACGGAAGCACAAGGATCCAGCACGCCAATGAAGTACTTGTGCCGGTTGCGCAGCAGATCGCGCGCCGGGCGGACGTTATCCAAATTCTCGATGAACTGAGCCGGAGGTCCTTCACCATCGAGCGTGACAACACCAGGAACCTTTGTAATCGCTTTACGGTCTTGTTCTACGGCTTCCAATAGTTTAGGGGCAGCGACTTCACCTTCGCCCTTGAGGACGCAATCAATCGCGCCGTCGCCGTGCTCCAAAAATTCCTTGGCCACAAAGGACGCGCTATGGCCTCCGACAAAAACGAAGGCATGCGGCAACTCTTTCTTCGTCAATTTCGCAAGATCCACGACCTCGGGAACATTGGCCAAATAGTTACAGCCAAATGCGACCGCGTCAGGCTTCCAGGAACGGATGAGCGCTTCATAGTCTTTCCAGGTATCAGCCTGGAGGTCGATCAAGCGGACTTCGTGACCCGCTTGGCGGCAGGCCTGCGCCACCATCTCAAGCCCCAGCGGCTCCAGACGCAGATAGATCTTGGTGTACATGAGCGGACCGGGATGGACTGCAAGGAACTTCATTGTCCCAAACCTCCTGGTCTATGACACGCCGGCCGGGATATCCATTGTTCCGAAGACGAACGAGAGGCCCGGCCAGTGAATTGTTCGTGATGTGGCAATGGATGCGGGAAGGGATTCTGACAGAATGGAGGCGACGGTGCAACCGTTAAGTACGCAAGACTTAAGATGATTCATGGAGGATCCGCCAAGACCGTCTGGATTTTCCGAATCTCAGTCCTTACCATACGGACATGTTGCCGCTCGAACGGACCCTGCGTCAACGCATCATCGATCTCCTGACGGATACTCGGATGACAACCGATCGACTGGCTCGCATGCTCGGGATTCCAGAACGGCAGGTGGAGGAGCACTTGGCTCATGTGATAAAAACGGTGTCTCGGGACCGTTCACGACGGTTCATCCTTGAGCCGTCCATCTGTTTGGATTGTAGTTTTATGTTTCGTGACCGCACACGGTTGACCCGACCGAGCCGCTGCCCTCACTGTCGTAGTGAGGGGATTTCTACCCCTCGCTATGGAATCGATTCGCTCGGATCGAGATCGACTCACGCCAATACGAAGGTGTCACGGCGGAGAGACGCCTGGAAAGGATCACCATGATAGCAGCACGACTTGTCCTCTGTGCCCTCTGTTCGCTCTTGATTGGCTGCTCCGACAAAGCCAAAGAGCTATTTGAAACGGCCGCGTTCGAAGAAAACCAAGGGAACATTCCCCATGCCAAGCAACTCTACCAAGAATTGGTGAACCTCTATCCCTCGACCAAAGTCGCCGAGATGGCTCGATCTCGGCTTGCGGATCTGGAGAGCCGGAAATAGACGCCGTAGAGTTCACGCAAGTCGGGAGCCATGCCCACACGCTATTTCCATCACGACGGCTCGGTGCCCTACTTCTGTCCCCTTTTTACCCCTCTTCCGATGCATGGCGAATCCGCCCGGTTCCACTAGCTTTGAATGAGAACGAGGGCTTGAATCGGAGAGGATGATTCAGGAGGAGGCGCCATGAAAACATACGCGATGCGCAAGAGGTTGCGAACTCCAGCTCGTTGTCAATTTTGTTATTTTTGTAACGGCACCCTTGCCACCGGAATCGTGTGGGATCTGTCGGAAACCGGTTGGCGCGCGGCGGGAGAACGCCCCGTTTGCGTTGGGACTGAGTCGACCGTCTACATCACGCTCCATGACGGGAACCAGTCGCACAACATCATCGTTGACACGGCCGTGGTACGTTGGTCTGATGGCCACGTCGCCGGCTGGGAAATCACCCGAATGGATGAAGCAAGTCGGGCACGCCTGATGGACTTCCTCGAACAACTCAAATCGGCCGTGCGTCCTTCGGAAGTAATGACCGGATCACATTGCTGAATCAAGACATTTTGACACGCTAAGAATGGGCAGAGAGATCCGGCGTCGGTTTGGGAAACCATGGGAAAAACGCGTTGGTCGTCGCTTGATATGCCTTATACTCCTCCCCTCGGCTTGAAAGGGCTTGTGCTTCTGCCCGTGGTATTCCTGTCAACTTGAGCAGGGCCAGGCCCATCCCGATCGGCCCGATCCAAGTAAAAATCCAACCGGGCGCCCCCAACGTCATCACCACGTACGAACACCAATGCAGCCATTCAAAAAAATAGTTGGGATGGCGTGAATAGGCCCACAGACCCTCGCGACAGACCCGACCCTGATTCCTGGGGTCCGCGCGAAAATGGGCAAGCTGCCTGTCGGCCCTGGCCTCCCCTGAGACCGCGATCCCCCAGATGATCAACCCAACGAGCTCTACAAATGCGGAGGGAGGGCGTGGATTCCACAACAGCACCAGAAACGGGAGTGAAAAGGCCGCCACGGCGAGTGCCTGCAGGAGAAAGTACGCGAGCATTTTGGCCGGCTCCGACTCGCCCCATTCCTGGCGGAGCGTGCGATACCGGGCATCCTCCTCTTTGCCGATCACGCGATTGAAAAGGATGTGGAACCCCAGCCGTCCCGCATAAAGCGTCACCAGCATCACGGTCAGAAAGACTCGTTCGATACCGACGTTCGCCTGCGAGGCATACCACAGCACGACGAGAATCAGTCCAAAACACCATCCCACATCTCCAATGGCGGCGTTCTTGGTCCTCCGCTGCACAACCCACAAGGCTCCCATGACCACCGTCATGAAGAGGTAGGCCGCCAAGACAAGGGGGAGCGGATCCGATGCAAACATCCCATTCTCTGATTCCATGATGCCGTACACCTTTCACACGGTGGATTCATAGTCCCACAAATCGACGCCTCGATGGGCTCGATCCTTGAGCCAACTCCGCAAACCTGGAAGGGGAAATGACAAAAGCGCCTGAATTTTCTCACAGCTCAGTGAGAGATCGGCCGGTCGCGGCGCACCGGTATGATCACGGGCCCACCCTTTTATCAGATGATCTTGCAGTTCCGGATACCATGGCAACAGGGCTTGGCCTATTTCCCAACGCGACAACCGTTCACGCCCGCCGAGGTGATAGAGTCCCGACGCCTTCGCATTGGCTAATTCCCAGATTGCGCGCGCGATGGCTCCCGCCGGCAGTGGACAACGATATTCATCGGCAAAGAGCGTCATATTTTTGCCGCTTCTGGCGGTTCGACACATATCTTCGACAAAACTTCGATCGCCAAGCTGCGACGTCCCGGCCGTCAGGACGATTCGAACGACGGTGTGGCGCGGATTCTGCAACACCAGCTGTTCCGCTTCAAGCTTGGTTTTACCATAGAAGTTGATCGGATGGGGTTCATCCGTTTCGCGGTACCAACCGGCCTTGCCGTCGAAGACTTCCCCGCTCGATAAGAAGATAAAAGGAATGTCCCCGGACAGTTTCGCCAGATGGGCCGTGACATCCACGTTGAGGCGACGCGCGAGTTGCTGATTGTCCTCGCACTCTTTCGTTCGGCTCAACGCCGCGCAGTGAATGACGGCGCTGGGTTTGAGATGATGCCAAATCTGTTCAACAGCCGCCGGGTCCGTGAGATCCACCTCGACGCGTCCGAGGGGATGTACCTCGCAGCCGAATGCCCACCGAGAGGCGGACGTCACGAAATACCGCCCAATCAATCCAGTCGACCCGGTGATGATGACACGTGGTTTCATAGCGCTCCAATGAAGGATCTTCGTTCTCCTCGAACCGACATGGCGCCTGTGCCGGCGAGTCGGCGGAGGCTGTGGCCAGCTCAGTTCATCATCACACCGATCGCACAGACCAAAATTGAGAGTGGATTGTACGACTTCAGCTGGTTGGTTGGAAGATGTTCTGAATGCGGATGCATGAAACAGTAAGCGTCAAGATTAACCGTCGGTATGTGCAGTATTTGGATGAACGATCGGGAGAATCGAGATAGTCATCCGCGGTGATGAAGGTACCACTAGGCGGCTTTCTGTTCCGCCTCGGTCTGGGCTTGCTCGTGCGGGAGCCAGCGATTCAAGACTGCGGCCAAGGATTTGCTCGTGACAGGCTTGCTGAGGAAGTCATCCATCCCGGCCGCCTGACATCGTTCACGATCCTCCTGCAAAACATTGGCCGTCATGGCGACGATCGGTAAGCGCGATGGATTCCTGCCGGCTTGCCGCAGGTCTTCTTCGCGATTCCGAATGACCCTTGTCGCTTCAAAGCCATCCATTTCCGGCATCTGACAATCCATGAAGACCAGCGCGTATGGAATGCGCGAGAGCGATTCGACGGCTTCCCGCCCGTTCGCAGCCACATTGACTCGATAGCCCAATTTCTCGATCATGTTCGCCGCGATCTTTTGATTCACCGGATTGTCCTCCGCCACCAGGATAATCGGTCGAGAGCGCATCATGGTTTCCGCCACAGTATGCTGAGTAATAATCGAAGCCGAGGGCTGATCGGCTGAACCAGCAATACCAGGCAGCTGTCCTAGGACGAGGCCGAGGCACTCGAATACCAACGACTGGCGAATCGGTTTCGTCAGGTAGGCATCGATACCGGCGTTTTGAGCGGCTTTGGCATCGCCGCGCTGACCAACCGATGTCAGGAGTACCAGACGCGTCCCGCCGATCGCCGGTTCCGCCTTGATACGACGGGCCAGCTCCAGACCGTCCATGCCGGGCATTTGCATATCCAAAATGGCCACGTCGAACGGGATATGACGAATCGCCGCATCCCGAAGGTACTGCAACGCTTGCGCCCCATTCTCGGCACTCTTATACGTGACACCTCTTCCATGGAGATAATGCTCAAGCACCAGCCGGTTCGTGGCATGATCGTCGACGATCAAAATTCTCCGGCCTTGTAACGCCACGGTAGGCAGCGAGGCCGGTTGAGTTCCCTCCGGCTGGAGATGAAAGGGCACGGTAAACCAAAAGACACTGCCCACGCCGATTGTGCTGTCCACACCGATACGCCCGCCGATCAGCTCCACGAGCTTTTTGCAAATGGCAAGTCCGAGACCGGTGCCGCCATATCTCCTTGTCATGGAACCGTCTACTTGCGTGAAGGACTGAAAAAGTTTGGCCTGTTGTTCTGGTGTAATGCCGATTCCGGTATCTGAGACTTCAATTCGAAACCATCGGCAAGATGTATTCAGGCTTCCACGTGTCGTGCTCCCGTGTTCTTCCGGAGCACTGACGGTCACGACAATTTCGCCCTCTTCCGTGAATTTGATGGCATTGCCGATCAAATTCACCAAAATCTGACGGAGGCGGCCGGGATCTCCTCGCAGTAAAGAGGGGATGCCAGCTTGCACAAGGCAGGTGAGCTCAAGACCTTTGGCATAGGCTCGTGCTCCGAGTAGGCCGAGGGCGTCCTCCACCGCAGTGTGAAGGTCGAAATTGACTTCCTCCAGATCCAGCTTGCCGGCTTCGATTTTGGAGAAGTCGAGGATCTCGTTGATGATGTCCAAGAGATGTTCGCCGGAAAGCCGAACCGTCTCCGCATAGTCCCGCTGCTCCGGGGTCAATGGGGTGTCGAGCAGGAGTCCGGCCATGCCGATGACGCCGTTCATCGGTGTCCGAATCTCATGGCTCATCGTGGCTAGGAACTCCGCCTTGATCTTCACCGCCTCCAGCGCTTTGTCCCGAGCCTCCTCGAGTTCTCTGTTTTTGCGTTCCAGGTCCTGTGCAGCCTTGGCCAGCTTGGTCTCGGAAAGCTTGCGCTCAGTGACATCCTCCATAATGCCGCGCAGCTTGGTCACCTGTCCATTCTCAACAAGCAGGGATACGAGATCTCGAATCCAGACAGTGCGGCCGTCGGCGGCCAGCATGCGGTATTCGAAAGTGTGCGCCCGACGCTTGCCGACCTCGCTAAGACAATACTGCGGCGCCCAGTTCTGATCCTCAGGATGCATGTGATCCACCCAGAAGGTCGGTGAGGAGAGCCATTGTTCGACCGGATAGCCGAGGAAGGCCTCGGCTTGCTGGCTTACGAAGGTAAACCGTGTCGTCGAGGCATCGGCTTCCCACACAATCCCGTTGATCGAATCGACAAGGTCTTTGTAACGGTGCATCAGTTGCTCGACGGCTTGTTCCGCCTGCTTACGTTCGGTGATGACCTCCGTAAACATGATGATGCCGCCGATGTCGCCCGTGGCCTCCCGCCAGGGTCGTACCTCCCATCGGAGCCAGTCTTCGGATCCGTCCGCGCGAACGAACCGATCTTCGTCACGACATTCCACAGCCCCACCCAGACAGCGCCGATGGATCGCTTGCCACTCTTCCATCCCTCGAATTTCCGGAAACAGCTCGTAGTGGTGTCTGCCGGTAAGATCCTGATCGCCAAGTTTGTAGTCCTGCAACCAACGACGGCTGACAGCAAGGTAGCGGAGATCCTTGTCCAGCATGGCCACGGCTGCGGGCGTGTGCTCGACAAAGGATTTGAGTAAGTCGTGGCTTCGAGCCAGCGCGGCCTCCGCTCGCTCGCGCGCACAGAACTGGCTTAGCTGGTCGGCCACGGCTTGGAAGGTGGTCAAGAGGGACGGATCCGCTGGTAGGATCTCGTGATGGAAAAATTCCAGCACGGCATAGATCCGACCGGCCAGTTTGACGGGAAAGGCTGCAGCCGCATGGAGTCCAGCCTGTTCAGCCAATGCCGCCCGAGGGAAATTTCGGTCACGAGTTACATCTGAAATCCACTCCGGTTTTGCGCTGGCCCACACCCGACCTGGCAGCCCAACACCCATGGTAAACATCATCTCTCGGCTTGCAGTGCCGTAGTGGTCAAAGGCAGTGCCCGACACACTCCACATCGAATGGCATCGTAGTTTCTGGACCGACTGATCCACAACCCACAAGAGTCCCTCTTCCCATCCTAAGGTTTGACACACTGGTTGGAGAATCGCCGAGATCGCATTGTCTAGTTCGGATGCGCCGACCAACAAGTCGGCGACCTGGTGCTGAAGAGTCAACCGCTGCTCAAGCTGCTTGCGTTCCGTGATGTCGGTCTGGGTGCCGACCATGCGCAAAGGCTTGCCCTCCGGTGTCCAGGATAATACTTTGCCTCGACCCAGAATCCATTTGTACCGGCCGTCCTTGCAGCGAACCCGATGCTCCGAGACATAGACCGGAGATTCCCGCCGAAAGTGGTGGGTGATTGCCTTATTCACCCGTTCCCGGTCGTCCGGATGCACGGCGGCCCACCATGCCTCCCTGGTGTCTTTGATCTCATCCGGCTCATAGCCCAGCATGCGTTTCCATTGGGCCGAAAGAAAGACCTGATCGGTGCACACGTTCCAATCCCACACCCCGTCGCCGCTGCCTTCCAAGGCAAATTGCCAGCGCTCCTCACTTTCGCGCAAGATCGACGCGGCTTGCTTGTGCTCCGTAATGTCTTCGGAGATACTCAGCAGATATTGTGGTTGGCCGACGTCGTCCAAGATCGGGATCTTTTTCGTGTGCAGTATCCGCACACCCTTGTTTTTGATGTGAATCGCCTCTTCCGGAATATCCAGCAGGCATCTGCCCGCCATGACTTCGCGATCCTTGGCGGTAAAACGGTCGGCTTCATCTTTGGTGAAGAGGTCGTAGTCGGTCTTGCACAGGATTTCAGATTGAGATAAGCCGAGCAGCTCTTCTCCCGCTTTGTTCAGCCGCACAAAGCTGAGGTCCTTCGCATCTTTCACGAAAAGCATGTCGGGTAGATGTGCCACGATCGACGTCACGAGGGCTTCCGATCGCCGCAACTCCAGAGCATCTGCTTCATGTAGTCGCCAATAGATCAAGATCCCTACGCTCTCGGTCAGGACTGCGCCCGCGTGAATACCGGCCCAAAGCCAGGGATGGGCGATTGCCGCCGGATGATTATAGACCATGGTCGGAGCGAGTGTGCCCACGATTCCATGGTGGAGCGCGGTCACACCCAACGCCAGCAAGAACGGCAACCAGTCGTGATAAAGAATGATAAAGACAAGAATGATAAAAAAGTGAAAATGCGCCTCTATGTATCCACCTGATAGATGGACCAGTCCCGATGAAGCGCTGACCAGGCCCATCGTGACCAGCGAGGCGCGCATACGCCGACCGAGTTGCTTGATGGCGGCCAGAGCAGCGAATCCGGCTACGATGGCACTCTCCGAGAAGACCACCGATGGGCTGCGCTGGATGATCAGGCCGAAGCACGTTACCCCGACGACATGCAGCACCAGTAGATAGAGAAGCAACTGGTGTCGCCCTGACCATGCGGCATCGGACAGCACGAGTCCCCTAGGCAGGATGAAGCCCATATGTGACCCATGGGCTTCGCCTGTGGGGCTATGCTCCGGGAGTGAGATCGGTTTCATGCGCACAACCCTTCCGCTGGGCTATTCGCGGGCGAAAAACGATGGAGAATGCCATTATCTGTGCAGGGATGCCCGCTTTTACCTTGATCCGCGTAAGAGGCTAGACGAGGGGTTAGTGAAGCTACCCACCCGAGAAAGTAGAAAAGGAATCGATAGCAGAAAGGGTCTGATTCCATGCGTCTGTCTCGTGGATAACCTGCCTCGCGGTGCTGAGCCTTTCAGCCCACATCGACCGACAGAGACCTGAGCTGCACGAAACCACTCGGGCATACCATCGCCTGTCAGTGAAGACTCGATGGTGCTCTTCTCTGCTCTCCATGTATATCGGTTTACTAACTAATATCTTAAGCGGAATGGAGGCGAGACAGCACGTTTTTCATTCATTTATCAGGGCCTTAGTCTGCCCGTCATCCCGGGATGGAGAATGAGTCCTGAGGAACCAATCGAGTGGAAGGTCGCACGACTGAGGCACAGGTTCGAAGACCAATCGGTTCATTTCAAAAGCGGAGACCATCGAGCGGGTTCCGCAACTCCCGCACACCCATAGTCGTGTGAGCAGCCC
This sequence comes from Nitrospira sp. SG-bin1, assembly GCA_002083365.1. Classification (NCBI taxonomy): domain Bacteria; kingdom Pseudomonadati; phylum Nitrospirota; class Nitrospiria; order Nitrospirales; family Nitrospiraceae; genus Nitrospira; species Nitrospira sp. SG-bin1. The sequence goes on from LVWS01000044.1 coordinate 12,187, forward strand.
TGCAGCGATCATTGGCATGAATGCGCGGACTCGGCGGTCACTTACCCTCCTTAGTTGCGTGTGAGCTTGCGATAGCGGATGCGGTGCGGCTGATCCGCCTCTTTGCCCAAGCGCTTCTTTCGATCCGCTTCGTACTCGCTATAGTTCCCTTCGAACCAAACCACCTTGCTGTCTCCTTCAAAAGCAAGAATGTGCGTGGCGATGCGGTCGAGGAACCATCGATCGTGACTGCTGATCACGGCGCACCCGGCGAAACTCTCCAATCCTTCTTCCAGCGCCCGCAAGGTATTCACGTCGAGATCGTTCGTCGGCTCGTCCAGAATGATCAAGTTTGCCCCTTCTTTCAGCATGCGTGCGAGATGCACGCGATTCCGTTCGCCCCCCGACAGGTCTTTCACCTTTTTCTGTTGATCCGTTCCTGCAAAGTTGAAGCGGGCACAGTAGCTGCGGGCATTCACTTCGGTCTTGCCGAGCTTGACGGTATCTTGGCCGTCCGAAATGACTTCGTACACGGTCTTGTTGCCGTCCAAGCTGCGATCCTGATCAACATAACCGAGCTTGACCGTCTCCCCGACCTTGATCGATCCAGCATCGGGCTTTTCCTTGCCGATGATCATTTTGAACATCGTCGTCTTGCCGGCGCCATTGGGACCGATCACGCCGACAATGCCGCCCTTCGGCAGATTAAAATTCACGTTCTCATACAGCACGTTGTCGCCGAAGGCTTTGCTGATGCCGTTGGCCTCGACCACGACATCACCTAACCTGGGCCCGGGCGGAATGTAAATTTCCAAGTCTTCCGCCACCTGGTCCTGCTTTTGGTTGACCAATTCCTCGTACCGATTCAAGCGCGCCTTGCCCTTCGATTGTCGCGCCTTCGGCGACATGCGAATCCATTCCAATTCATGCTCCAATGTCTTCTTCCGTTTCGACTCGGCCTTTTCCTCTTTTTCCAGTCGGTCCTTCTTTTGCTCCAGCCATGAACTGTAGTTGCCTTGAAACGGAATCCCATGGCCTCGATCCAGCTCCAAAATCCAACCGGCGACATTGTCCAGAAAGTACCGGTCGTGAGTCACGGCGATGACCGTCCCCTTGTACTGTTGCAGATGCTGCTCCAGCCATTGCACAGATTCGGCATCGAGATGGTTTGTCGGCTCGTCGAGCAGGAGAATATCCGGTTCTTGGATCATCAGGCGACAGAGCGCGACTCGACGCTTTTCTCCCCCCGAGAGCGTTCCCACTTTTTGATCAGCGGGCGGACAGCGCAAAGCATCCATCGCGATGTCGAGCTGATTCTCCAGTTCCCAGCCATTGGCCGCTTCGATCATTTCTTGCAGCTGCGCCTGCTTGTCGAGCAGCTTCTCCATTTCATCGGGGCCCACTTCACCGATCTTGTTGCTGACGGCTTCGTATTCATGAATCAGTGCAACCAGTTCGGCTTTGCCCTCTTCAACGACTTCTTTCACTGTCTTGTTCGGATCGAGCTGCGGTTCCTGTTCCAACAAACCGACGCTGTAGCCTTTGGACCTCGTGATTTCGCCCGTGTAGTTCGGATCCACCCCCGCTATGATCTTGAGCAGCGAACTCTTGCCCGAGCCGTTCAAGCCCAGCACGCCGATCTTCGCGCCGTAGTAGAAGCCGAGATAGATTTCCCGCAGCACCTGCTTCTTCGGCGGATAGACCTTCCCGACATTGACGAGCGAAAAAATAACCTGCTTATCGTTCGTTGCCATGAGCCCTTTCATCCTCCCTGCTGAACCGTCTGGTTGTTTTCAGTAAAGTGCGCACCATATCAGACAATCCTTTTCGATCACAACCAGAGGGTAAACGTTTCAGAACGCGACATTCACCCAAGGGGGTGATGGCGAGCACCATTTCCTTACTCATTTGCTGAGAGCAAGGAGCGCTAAGGCGGGACAGCCAAGCTTATGCCGCCAGTCGGGACGCTGGACGACCATGGCGTCAGTGACAACGGGTTCCTCAAGGCGTTCAATCACCAGCTTTGCGGCTTGCGCCGCGGCGATGAGTGCCCTCACTTCGTGAAGGTGTCCGGTGATGCGTACGGCCCCCTCGGTGTCGGCCAATTCGATATCGGCACCGGTCAGACGCTGCATGTCAGGGTGGACTGCTGTCACCACCGCCCGGCCTCTCGGCTTCAAAACAGCGGCGATCTGTGCAAACAGCTGTGCCGGCGTCTCGATGTGATCCAGCACGAGGCCGGACAAGACACGATCAAAGAGACCCGACTGAAAGGGCAACCGGGTGACCGACGCTTGGACCCACGCAATCTCCTCTCGTGTTTCGGTGTCCCGACGCGCCCGACAAAGCATGCCGTAAGACAAGTCGACCGCCGTGATGCGATACAATCTTGAATCCAACAGTCGAAGATAGCGACCGGTGCCACTGCCAACATCTAAGATTCGGCAGCCGGGGAACGGCTTGAGCCGATCCAGAAGGAACGGCTCATCAAGCCGCGTCGACGGGTCGCGGTCATCATAATAAGCGGCCCAGCGATCATAGCCCGCCCCTGTTCCCTGCTCGCCTACGTCAACGGTCTCCACCTTTATTGTTTCCTACCGCCGAACGCAATGGGCCGTGACCCCCTGAGCCTTTTCGACTGCTCCACGTGGGAGTACTGATCAGCGGTGTACCGGGTTCCTTCTTTCGCCATACGACGAAATGTCTCGTTTTTATCGATAAGTTCGGCGTAAGTCCCCTGGTCCGCGATGGAACCGCTTTCCACCAGATAAATGACATCGGCCTCTCGAACCGTCCGCAGGCGATGGGCGATCATGATGATCGTTTTCTCATGGAAGATATTTCGGATCGCGTCCGTCACGGCGTCTTCGGTGAGGCTGTCCAACGCACTCGTCGCTTCGTCCAGAATCAGGACTTTCGGGTCACTATATAGCGCCCGCGCGATGCCCACACGTTGCCGCTGTCCCCCGCTAAGCTTCACACCACGCTCCCCGACCATTGTCTGATACCCGTTTGGGAGTTCGTCAACGACAAATTCATGAAGATTGGCGATCTGTGCGGCACGTTCCACACGATCGAGATCCAGATCTCTGTGAGCGACCCCGAAGGCGATGTTCGCCGCCAGCGTGTCATCGGCTAAATAGATGTGTTGGGGCACATAGCCGAGCTGTTTCTGCCAAGACGCCACATTGCGCGGGGTGATCGGAATCCCATCCACCGACAAGGAACCGCCTTGCGGTTCAAGCAAGCCCAAAATCACATCCACGATCGTGGTCTTCCCTCCCCCGGAGCACCCCACGATGGCCGCCATCGTATTCCGCCGGATGGTGAGATTCAGGTTGTTGAGAAGAGGGGTGGTGGCATTGGAGTATCGGAAGACCAGGTTCCTTAATGCGATTTCTTGCCGCAGGGGACCTATAATCCCGTTCGCCGGCGACTGAGGCGGGACCTCAGGGGCTGGCGCTTTGGCAACCGTCTTCAGCTTTTCCTCCACGGCCTCAAGGTGGCCCATGTTGTACCGTATCGTATTGGCGCTCCCGAAGATCTGCTGAAATGCCGGAAGCAGACGATATCCTGTAAAGGCATACAACGCCATCAATGGAAGCGCATCTTTGAAATCCTGGTGAGTCGCAAGCAGATAAATTACCAACAGGATAACCGAACCAAACGCAATGCTTTCAATCACGTATCTAGGCACCGCGCTCAGCGTGGCGCTCGTCCATTGATTCTTGGCATACAACGCCGAGCATTTGGCAAACCGCTGCTGATACGCTTCGTCTTGCCCCAGGATCTTGAGTTCCTTGATCCCATTCAATATCTCGGTCGAAAGGCGAACGCGCTCTGCGTTCGCCTCTCGACTGGATCGTCCCAGGTCACTGACCTTATGACGAATGGTCAGAAACACGACGCCGTAGACGGTCCCGATCACCGTTCCAAACAAGACGGCCAACCACGGATCGACCCACATGACAAGAAAGAGAATGCTCAAGGCGATGAATGCCTTCGCAATCGCCTGCAGGATGGGCACAGCAATGCCATGGATCATCCGAACCACATCATCCGTGCAATTCAAAACCAGCCTCGAGCTATTGTGTTCCAAAAAATACGCGTATGGTTGCCGCACATAGTTCGAGAGGATCTGCACGGAAAGTCTACGCCCGAGATTGTGTGTAAACCATAAGATAGCGGACGAGCTGGCGAGCGACAGAGCGTTGCTAAAGATCATGATCGCAAGCGCCGCTAAGCCGAGTCCGACAAGAAACGTGTCGACGGACTTGAACTCCAACAGTGTGAAGACATTGTGCAGCCAGGGATTCGTCTGAATCAGATCGGGGTTTCCCACGACTGCCATGAACGGCAATATGGAAGACACTCCCAACGCATCGATTAGACCGGCAAGAACGATAAGGCCGAGCAGCGCATAGAAGAGCCGCCGTTCCTTGGTGGTCAATAAGGCTTGCAGTCGTCGAATCAGCTGCCACATGAGCGATGTTGTGGAGGGCGTTACCGGGAAGCTACACGGTAGACACGGCTTGGTCTCGTGGCAGCGTCAGCCCCTCTCTTCACTTCCTCCTCTTACTCATCAAGAAACCATACCAGGATGGAGCCGACAACTAGGATTTCCAGCAGCGACCGCGCGGGTCAATGCTGTATTGCCGGTCGAGGGGCGGCCAGGATCAACTTTTCCTTTCATAAACTGCTGTGGCAGGTACTGATGGCAAGCGTCGGGAACTGCTCAAGGCGCTGTGCGGAACCGGGTGGTATCGATCCGCAAAGCGGTCCGTCGAGTGCATCGAGATGTGAAAGCCGTACATGGCGATATCACCGCCCTGCTCTCCCGGCCGGGCTGCTCGTCCGTGCACAAAGCGGTGATATCGAATCTCCGTTTGAAGCCGTGAAGGTCGAGGTTTTTACCGCAGGCTGCGCGATAACAGGCCGGACGTGTGCGGCTAGATCCCCAACTCTTCGGATATGCGCACCTCTGATTCATCAACAATCTCTTCCAGGCAGGTAAAGCAGGGAAAAGGGAAGCGATCCACGGGAATGGCGCAGACTTCGCCCACCGGCGATTCTTCCAGCGCCGGGCCACCGCATTCTTTATGAATCACGAGCAGCATCAGACCTCCCTCATCACGAGTCGGCGAAACAGCTCCAAGTGTTCGGGGCTACTCAGTCGATGGTCGCCGGGAATCAGTCGGAGATCAAGTGGAAAATTTGGAGCGCGACGAAGCAGTTCATTGGCGAATCGCCGGGTGCCGTCCACGGAGATGACGACGTCTTGTAGTCCGTGAAGAACCGCCGTCTTCACAGGACGCAGCTTGTCGAACGTCTTGGTCCAATAGGCTTCGCTTTCCTCCACCCACCTCCACGACAAGGGCCAATCTTTGTGCAGCGAGTCATCGTCCCATGGCATCCATCCCGCCGTATGCCAGTCATGCAGCCGGTCTTGGGAAATGGTCTTGGCTCGCTCGCCCATCATATTGAACGCCGGCGCGATCAGGATGAGTTCTTCCACGATTAGGAACTCCTGCGCTATCAGCCAGGCAATCCAGCCGCCGAGCGAGTTGCCGACGATGGTAACTGAGGGAGGAGGCGCGTCGCGGGTGATCGATGGCGAAGCCATCGGTGGGGCGGGTGGGTGATAAACACTCGCCTGGGGTGGGCGGGTGAGATGGTCGCCACCGGTCAGCATCGTGAGGACGGTCCGCGCGTCGGCGATCCAATCGGAGAGGGTGTAGTCCGTGAACCGGCCTTCCGAGTCGCCGAACCCGCGTACGTCGTAACAACAGAACCCCCAACCCTTCTCCCGACACCATTGTGCCAACGCCTTGCTCTTGTTCCCCCAGCGCTTCGAGAGAAAGCCGTTGATGAAGAGAATCTGCCGGTCTGTCCCATCGCGTCGATCGCCTTTGATGCGCTTGCCGTCCGCCCCGTTCAGCTCAAAGGAATTGGTCATGGGATTAACGGGTCCTTTCGGCCGGGATCATTTCGCATACCGGCTCCTAGTAGATCGTTGGCGATGTGCTGCCCCAACAACTGGTTACACTCGACCAATTCTTCCCGGATATTCTTGTACGAATCCAGCGACCAGTGCTGATATGTTCTCGGAATACTGACACAGGTGTACTCTCTTTTGTCGATCAACGTCGCATCACCCGTTCGATACATGCTCGTTTCTACGCGGACTCGAAGTCGTAGTTTTGAGTTGAACCACCCCTTATTGTCGGCAAATGTCACTTCCCGGATTCTCACATCTAAGAGTGAATCACTGCCCTCCAACCATGGCTGTGAGCCTGACGGCCCCAATTCTTTATCCTGATCCATCTGCGGTGGGGGAATGACTCGCACAAGAGCGGTCCTCTCTAAGTCTTCGATAGCCCTTGCTTCACCCTGCCTCCCTATATATTCAGAAAGCATGTCCCGTGAAGATGCCATAATTGCCGACTTCAGCTCATCGTTAGATTTCCCCACGGTGTGGAGCAACATATCTTCTAGCTCATTGGCAGCTGACGCAGAATAGTCGCCCTTCCAGGTTTCAATAATTCCATTGACGGTCCCAACAGCTAATCCACCCGATGAGGCCGCCAAGATCCCAAGAGCACTCACGATTGCAGTCCCGCTGCTACAGTGCGCGCCTGAACCAGCACAGCCGCTTAATAAAATCACGAAGGGGCTGACTATTTTCCAATACAGGTCCGTAGCGTCTGTGTTTCCTTGAGCAAAATGGTTCCAAAACTGCTTTTTCAGAAGGGCCTCGGAAGTTGGCGTCTGAAGTGTGATCTCTGTAGCAGCGAGATTGATGCCAACTTTTCCCAGCCTCTGAGAAAGTGGAGATCCGTTGGTGACGATTTGAGGCGAGACTTTCCTTACCTCTGGTATCGTGAAACACCCAAAGAGCGGGGCCAACATCAATACCAGCACGAGCAAGGTGACAGACTGTGAGATAATTGTCCTTTTTCTGTGCATGAGCCGAGCCGAATCCTGCTCTTGGCGTTACGATAGGGTTTGTTTCAGAAACGTAGAAAGGGTTCGTAGCACCTCCCCTGGGATCTCATGCCCGCCTCGAAAACTGTGCCACTCCACGTCGAGCCCTGATTGTGTGAGCGCATCGCGGAGTCGCTCAGCTCCGATATGTGGGAGGATATCATCTTGCGTCCCGTGGCTTTGAAAGACCGGCAGGCCTTTACGTCTCGGCATAAGAGGAGCCCACACGGATTGAGCCAGGAGGTTACCGGATAGTTGCACCAGGCCGGCGAAGGGATGGTCAGTGTGGACCAGTGCATCGCAGGTGAGCATCGCCCCTTGTGAAAATCCGCCGATCACCGTTTTTTTGTAGTCGATCGGGAACTGCTGCGGAAGCTCTCTGAGGAAAGCCAGGAAGCGCTCTCGCGCCAGAGCCAGACCTTGAGGAATTTCCACCGACAGATCACGAACGCGACCTGCGGCGCGATCTTGCTGGATGCGTGCGAAGTCGATGATCCACCAGGCACGAGAATCACCAAATCCCATGTTGAGCGAGAGCGGGGCTTCCGGAAAGAGCCAACGGGTATTCGCAGGAACGTCGATCACATCGGCCAGCGGCACGAGATCGTCCCCCGGTGCACCGAAGCCATGGAGCAGCATGACGACCGGACCATCGCCCCCGCCATGGCCATCGGAGCCACCGCTGAGTCTGACCTTCAACCCACCCAATAGGCTTTCTCGCATCAGGGGCTTCCTAACTGGTTGTTGAACAAAGATTCATGACACTCGCTGAGCGCCGACACTTTACAATAGAGAGGCCAGGGAGTGAAGCCGTTTGCTCAAATGACGGTATCATGGCATCACGACGAAGGTGAACATGGAGAAGAGCGGCATGGCTGGAGAACGACACCGAGGAGCGCGGAACGAGGAAGATGAACCACCGCTAAAAAAGCGGGAGGCACTCTATGAACCCACCAAAACAGTGAGTCGAGTACCTCCCGCAGCGGCTCTCATTATGACGAGCAACTGACCGCTACATGCTTGCCCCAGTTAGGAGGTGGAGCTGCGTACGCCTCCATACCAGGCTGGTCGCTGTAGGGATTTTGCAGCAGGGAAAAAATACGATCGATTTCGGAGAAGTCCTTGTTTTGTGCCTTCTCGATTGCTACTTGGGCAAGATAGTTGCGCAGCACATATTTGGGATTCACACGATTCATCCGGTCACGCCGTTCGTCGTCCAGGCGGCCCTCATTCCGCAGTCGATCCCGGTAGCGTGCCGCCCACTCGTCGAAACGGTCGCGGTCAAGAAAATGCTCCCGCAGCTGGTCGTTCGTCGAACTTTCCGCCGTAGAAAACCGACTCAATCCCCTGAACACAATCGTATAGTCGGCATGGCTGTCCTGGAGGAGGCCCAAGAAGTCTCGAATGAGGTCATCGTCTTCTGCTCGCTTTTCTACCAATCCGAATTTGCCGCGCATTCGTTCCAAATACTCCCTCTCGAACAACGGCTGATAGGTTTCCAGGCCTGCCTTCAACGCCTCTTTGTCCGACAACGGCAACAGCGCTTGCGCCAAACAGCTCAGGTTCCAAAGCCCGATGTAGGGCTGCTGATTGAAGGCATAGCGGCCGTTGTAGTCCGAATGGTTGCAGATGAAGCCTGCGTCGTAGTCGTCCATGAAGCCATATGGGCCATAGTCGAGGGTCAGGCCCAAGATCGACATGTTGTCGGTATTCATGACTCCGTGCGCCCAACCGACAGCCTGCCATTGGGCGATCATCTTCGCGGTGCGTTCCACGACCTCGGCAAAGAAGCGCGCATACTTGTCGTCGATACTCCGAAGATGCGGGAAGTGTCGGTCGATCACATAGTCCGCCAGAGTTTTCAGGTGCTCATGCTGTTTCCGATAGTGGAAGACTTCGAACGTACCGAAGCGGACGTGGGACGGCGCCATGCGGACCAGCATCGCGCCGGTTTCGATCTGTTCCCGGTATACCTTATCGTCACTGCCGACGAGGCACAGTGCCTGTGTGGTCGGGATGCCGAGACCCTGCATCGCCGTGCAACACAGATACTCCCGGATCGTTGACCGCAACACGGCCCTCCCGTCTCCGTCGCGTGAGAACGGCGTCATTCCCCCACCCTTCAGATGCAGGTCCCATCGCTCTCCCCGATCGTTTTTCACCTCACCGAGGAGGATCGCACGCCCGTCCCCGAGTTGCGGGACATAAACGCCGAACTGATGCCCGGAGTACAGCATCGCGAGCGGCTCCATCCCCTTCGCCAATGCACTCCCTCCGAACAGCGCCGCGAACTCCGGCCTGGCACATTGCTCCGGATCCAGATCAATCAGCTGGGCGGCGGATGGATTTGCATGGATGAGGTAGGGCGGGGCACTAAACGGGGTCGGGTTCAATCGGGCATAGAAGGCCGAGGGAAGACGGGCATAGGTATTGTCGAACCAGAGGGTTTCCAGCGTACGCCGAGCCATAGCTCTCTCTACCATGAGTGTCTCGACTTTTACCATTCATTAAGTCTGGCTCCAACTCCACGTTCGTCCGAGGGTTCGGCTCTCTCTCGTCATGGTGCCGGTCGCTATTTCGCATCGCCCTGGCTTACTCGACGATGCACGAAGGCCCCGGTATACTAGGCACCCATAACATATGAGTCTGTCTCCCAAGGGAGGCCGCGTGTGAAAAACCGCTCGACGTCCTCTTCTCACTCCAAGAATTCGATTCACGCCAAACCCGAAATCGCGGCGGCGGAAATATTGGCCTGGGTCAGCGACTGTTTGGACGGTGGCCTCTGTTTCATCGCGAAGGGGATCCTGGTCTTCGAAAACGCGCAGTTCGGCGAACTGGTTGAAGCGCCGGGCGCACCGACTGGCCCTGATACCCCGGCGTTACGAACCCAACTTTTCACCGATGCAATGTCCTGGAACCGGGAGTCCCTCGGCACCAAAGGCGGCAAGAACTATCGTCTCGTCGATCGACAGGGCCAAGCGCTCGTCTATGAGTGCCGCTTCAACGTCGTTCCTTACCATGGGGAAGCCGGCGTGCTCTTGATCTTGCAAGACGTCACCGAACATACGGAACTTGCCCAGGAAGCTTCACAGATCGCCCGTTTCCAATCGGTGCTGGCCCGCATCGGCACCCTGGCTGTCAGCGACGCCCCGGCACAGGAACTGATGAGCGAAGCCGTCAAACATACCGCGGAGGCCCTCGAGCTTGAGCTATGCAAGATCCTTGTTCCGCGAGAATCCGACGATCACCTGGCGGTGGTGGCCGGAATCGGCCTTGAACCGGAACTCATCGGCAGACTGACGATCGAGGGCGGCACCCATTCACAAGCCGGTTACGCGATCCGCGAACGACTGCCGGTCGTCGTACGCGACTTACGAAAAGAAACGCGGTTCACGCCGTCCAAGCTTTTGACGGAGCATGGCGGCATTGCCGGCATGTGCGTCCCCATGCTGGTCGAAGACCGGGTGTACGGAGCCATGACGGCCCACTCCAAGTCGGTTCGCGACTTCACGGTCAAGGAACTTGAGTTTCTCTGTACGGTGGCCAACACCGTGGCGACCGTCCTGGAACGGCGACGACGCGCCGATACCCAGCGAGATCTCTACCACCGATTGTTCAGGTACGCGCAAGATGGCATCATGCTGACCGACACCGAGGGCGGTATTCTGGAGTGGAATCCCGCATTGGAACGGATGACGGGTTGGACCCGCGACGAAGCCCTCGGCCAACGTCCGTCGATCTTGCGGTCGGGCAAACATCCACCGGAATTCTACGAACGACTCTGGCAGGCGATCCGTTCGGGACTGTCGTTTGTGGATCGTTTCGTCAATCGCCGAAAGGATGGATCGGAGTTCTTGGTGTGGGAAAGTGTCAGCCCCGTCAAAGATCGCGACGGGACCACGCAATTCTATTTGGCGATTCTGACGGATCTCAGCGAGCGGGAGCAGATGCTCGAAGCGTTGCGCCACGCGGAGCAAGTCAAATTGGTGGGACAACTGGCCGGCGGCATTCTCCATGAAGTCCGCAATCCCTTGATCGGACTGGGAAGCCTGGCCACTCACCTCGCGGAACAGGAACAATTACCCCGCTCCGCCAGAGACCGCTGCGCGCTGATTGCACGTGAAGCGGCCCGCATCGACGAATTGTTGGAATCGCATTTAGGCCAACTGCGCCCCCGACCGTTCGATCTTCAGCCCTGCGACCTCCCATCCCTCATCGACGATATGTTGACGCTGTTGAGACCGAACCTTCGAAAACAGCGGATCTTCGTAAAGAAAAGCATCCACGAGGTCCCGGCGGTGGAAGCCTCCCGTGCCCACTTGCAACAGGCGTTTCTCAATATCTCGATGAACGCGATCGATGCCATGCCGACCGGCGGAGAGTTGGCGATCACGGCGACACTCGCGGCCAAACAAGGTCCCGGCATCTCGGTCACCTTTTCCGATACCGGCAAAGGCATCCAGCCGGAAGACCTGCAACGGATTTTCGAACCGTTTTTCACGAACGGGAAGGCCAAGGGCGTCGGCCTCGGCCTGACCATCACGCATGACATCGTCGAACGGCACGGCGGACAATTGACGATCAGCAGCCCCCCAGACAGTGGAGCGATCGTTGAGGTGTGGCTGCCCCTGAAACGGGATCCGTAGCATGACCTGGCAACTGCTGTTGGTGGAAGACGAAGCCTCTGTCCGTGAAGCCTTCGCTCTGCGCCTTGCCGACCAAGGATATGCCGTCCAAACGGCGGGGTCCGGAGAGGAATGTTTGAGCCTTCTGAAGTCTTTCGAGCCGGATATTTTAGTGTTGGATCTCGTGATGCCGAATCTGTCGGGCTTGGACGTGCTCGAGCGTGTCAAGCAGACCTCCCCCAACTTGCTCGTGATTCTCTTGACCGCCAGGGGCACCGTGAAGGATGCGGTGGAAGCGACGCGGCTCGGGGCGTTCGACTTTGTCGCCAAGTCCATCGACATGGAAGATCTGCACCATGCGCTCAGACGTGCCGTGGAATTCTTGACGCTCCAACGCCAAGTTCGCTTGCAAACCGGCCAAGACACCGACCGTTATGCCCTCGATCGTGTCATCGCGGAAAGCCCTGTCACTCAGGCGTTCCTCGCGCAGGTCCGTGAACTGGCGAAAAACGACCGTGTCACGGTGCTGTTGCAGGGCGAAACCGGAACCGGAAAACAATACACCGGCCGCGTGATTCATTTTAACGGGGTGCGCCTCGATAAACCCTGCATCGAAGTCGACTGCCCCTCGATTCCCCGTGAACTGTTCGAAAGCGAGCTGTTTGGCCACGAAAAAGGGTCGTTTACCGGCGCAACGGGCAGAAAAACCGGCTTGATCGAAATGGCGGACGGTGGGACCGTGCTGTTCGACGAGATCGGCGATCTTCCGCTGGCCCTCCAAGCGAAACTCCTCCGGGTGATCGAAGAACGAACGTTGCGCCGGGTCGGAGGATCAGCCACGATTCCCTTCGATGTTCGATTCATGGCCGCCACGAACCGCAATCTGAAGAACGCGGTGACCAAAGGGGAGTTTCGTGAAGATCTCTATTTTCGGTTGAACGTCGTCTCCTTGACCGTACCTCCGTTGCGGGAACGGCACGAAGACATCATTCCGCTGGCTCAACAATTTCTCACCCGGTCGGCTCTATCACTGAGAAAACCGGTCCGTCGATTGGGGAACAGTGCACAGGCTCTCCTGCGCCGCTACACCTTTCCCGGCAATGTACGGGAGCTCAGTAACCTCATGGAGCGCGCGGTCCTCTTCTGCCCGGGAGATACGCTTGAATCGATACATTTTCCATCAGATGTGCAAGGCAACCCATCAACACCGACGGGAGAGACCGTCCATGTTCCATCCGTTTTTTCCGATACAGCGGATCCCTCTCGGATCCATCTGTCATTCCACCTCGGCGAATCTCTGGCCGATCTCGAGGACCGCATCATCAGCGAAGTCCTGCAGCGCTCGGACGGAAACAAATCCTTGGCCGCCAAGCATCTCGGTATTACCCGATGGATGCTCGACCGGCGGCGGCGGCCCAAACCATAACTGAGCGCCGATGCACCTTCGCACCGCAATTGGTGCGCCGATACACGCTTGGTCTCACGATTCCCGACCCCTGCCAGAGTTGACATCAAGATCGTCTTGATTTTCTTCAAAGGTCTCATCTGATCCCAGGCAATTCCAAAAATTCACCTTGGGACTGCCGATTGCATCGATGCTGGTTTCAAGATTTCTCGGTGTTTGGTCTCCAGAGTCAGAATGTTGTTCCGCACAGAACCAAGGACCATGTTATTGCAAACTTCCCAACTTGCACTTCTTATAGCGGGAATAGTCGGAGTTTTCAGTCCACTCATGGGCTCCGCGGCATCAGCGCGGATGAAGTCGAGCGATGAGGCGGCCCGCTTCGTGCTGCAGTATGTCCAGGCATTCGCCCAGTCCCAGACCGAGACGTGGGCTGCGGCAGACCTAGGTTGTCTAAGCCGTGCGCGGACATCGACGAGAGGCGTCTCACCTAACCTTACCCCTGAGATGGCTCGACGTTGCTGGGATGATACGGTGCGCGGCCATTCCGACATGGTGACTCAACAGAGTGAATCCGGCGTCTTCGATGCCATCGGACGCGGAGTCGGGCTCGGCCTCTTACACGATCGGCACCGAGTCACCGAGAATTGGAAGGAATATCCGCCGGCGGTCTTCGTTTCCCCACCCGTCATTCTGAAGGACCACGCTCCGGTTCCTCAGACGACCGTCGTGCGGACCAGTCCGTTGCAACCATTGGCCCTGTCGAACATCAAGAAAGGCTCGCTCGTGTCGGTCCCTGGTCAGGCCGTGGATATTAAGATCGTCTACCCTGATCCCCTCACAGCGCCACTCGCCCTTCGACCGGAAGAAATCTGGTGGGTGAACGGAGCCCCGCGCCGCTTCGGGCCCGTCCGTGAAGTGGTGGCTCGATTTATCGTCGTGACTGGCTTGCGCAAGTTCGGTTTTAGCGCCGATCGGGCCGTGATGAACGAAGTGCTGCCCGACGTCCCGCTGATTGCCACGACGCACTACGGTCTACGGCCGGACAACGGGCGGAAGTTCGACCAGGCCGACCCCAAACAGTCGATCTTAAAGGGTGAACTCGTCGTCGGATCGGTCCGGTGGTGGGAACGCACTGAAGCAGAGCCTGTCATGCAGGCAGCCTTGAACCGAGCCACTCATCTCTCGGAGGCCGATCGAGCGGAATTGCTGACCCGACTGCTGTTGATCGATCCCAACCATGTGGCTACCCACGTGCTACGCGGTGAAGACTCCTACCAGACCTTCGTGAGACAAGGCATTGCCAAAGGCGGTCTAGCGGCGGAAGACGAGGCGTCGCTCCGGCGAATCGCAGAGTTGTACTGGACCATTCAAGCACAAACTTGGCGGCAGGAATTGACCGCTGTTTCGGAAGGGTATGAGCCGGCGGCAGACGCTCTCTATCGATCCCTGGCCTCTTACGAGGCGTTAGGGCAACAGGAACGTGCGACATCCGAGCAGCGCCGGCGTCTTGGGACGTTGACCAGATGGAACAACGACCCGATCGGTGCCCTCGGTATTCATGAGGCGTTGCTGCGCGACACCGCCGCAGGCACGGCCGAGTACGGGAGGGTCTTGACTGAAATCGCCTGGGATCGCATCCAATGGGTGTCGTGGGAACGGCGCTATGACCATCCCTGGCTGCAGCAGGCGAACGCTGAAGCGGAACAGGCTACCGAGCTGTTGACTCAATCATACGATAGACTCCATGCGCACTATGCACAGGTCGCGGTCGAATCGCTCTCGATACCGCGCAATTTGGACCTGTTTCAGCAACGAATGCAGCAGGTCAAACAAGACTTGGATCGGATTCCTGGGGCGAAGGGGTTGCAGGAACAGCTCGTCGCCAACGATCTCGTCAAGGCCTTGACTCCGGAGGCCACCGCCATTGTCCTGCCAAGCCCACCGCGGTCGTTCGAAGTGCTCGACGTATCGGTGCACGCCACGCCACCCAAGCAAGACATCCTCTGGCGATGGAATTTCGATCAAGACGAGCCAGGGCAGGTCCCCACGGGTTTCGTACGGCCGATCCGGAGCGATAAGGAATCGGCACTCTGGCAAGTCCAGGTCGATCCGGAGGTAGCAAGTGGGAGGCAACGGCTGGTCCGCTCTTCTGCTTGCCCGACACCAGACTGTGTGCGACTCCTCGTCGCAGATGGGATCAGAACCACCTATCCCGACGTCACCGTCCAAGTGCGTCCGCCCGGCATGAAGGACCACACTGAAGCCGGCATTGCCATTGCCGTGACAGATGGCAACAACTATTACGCGATTGCGCTGCAGACGATGACCGGCCTTGTCACGACACGTCGCGTCACGGACGGCGTGGCGACCATCTTGGGACAAGTCACGGTTAAGCTCACGCCCAAACCCTGGCATACGATGCGGGTTCAACGAATCAATTTTCTCCATCTCGACAAGGGTCGGCTGGCGGTCTACATCGACGGTGCCCAAGTCGCCGCCGTCGATGACGCCGTCCTTCCACGGGAAGGTCGGGTCGGACTGATTGCACTCGGTTCGGCGGCAGCGGAATTCGACAACCTTCATATATTGGATCTCGTGTCGAACCAGACCTTCTCGAAACCGGCCGCCTACTGAATGGGCCCTGACGAAGGACCATGAAACATCTGCGCGCGCTCGAAGATCAAAGCGTGTACATCCTGCGCGAGGCGTACAAGCATTTCGATGACCTTGCGATGCTCTGGTCGATGGGGAAGGACTCGACCGTCCTGCTGTGGTTGGCGAGAAAAGCCTTCTTCGGACATGTGCCGTTCCCGTTGGTCCATATCGACACCGGGTATGAAATGCCCGAACTGATCGAGTATCGCGATCGGTTGTGCCGAGAATGGCGGCTCGACCTGGTCGTGGGGCAGAATACCGAGGCACTCGCAGCAGGGATGGGACCCCAACAAGGACGCGTCACCTGCTGCACCGCGATGAAAATCGACGCTCTCAAGCAAACCATCGCGAAACATAAATGGACCGCGATCATTCTGGGCATTCGGGCCGATGAAGAGGGCACCCGCGCGAAAGAACGATACTTTTCCCTCCGCGACAAGCATGGGGAGTGGGATTTTCGAGACCAACCCCCCGAACTGTGGGATCAATTCAATACCATATTCCCTGTCGGCTCCCATATCCGCGTCCATCCATTACTGGATTGGACGGAGCTGAATATCTGGGAGTATCTCGACCTTGAACAAATCCCCTTGCCCAAGCTCTATTTCGATCGAGGCAACGGCCTGCGGTATCGGAGCCTCGGCTGCGTACCTTGTACCGGCACCGTCCCGTCATGCGCCTCCACGATCCCTCACATCATCTCGGAACTCCGAATCACGACGATCGCGGAGCGGAGCGGCCGTGCACAGGATGAAGGACGAGGCATGGAAACGCTCCGCAAACTTGGACACATGTAGGAACTCTTTGGTCCATGAGTCCCATTCCTTCCTAGCCCGAACCGGAAGACTTTGCATGTGTTCCACGTCATGAGCGCCCATGCACGGTCTCCTGTGCGGAGAGAGTGTGGGCGCACAGCGTGTGGATGTGGATGATATACACCAGCGCTGTCAATGCCTCTTATTACTTTCATTTATGGATCTATATGTTCCGCATTCCATCCCATGTGGAGTGGAATCTGATTTGCACAACCCTTCCCGACAAGAGGGGAGCGGATGGTCCGATCGCCCTTGCTGCTTAAGGGAGGTTCAGGATGGCACAGCATGTCGTGACGATGATTCCGGGCGAAGGCACCGGCCCGGAGATCTGCGAAGCGGTGCGGATGGTGATCGACGCCAGCGGCGTCGATATCACGTGGGAATACGAAGACATCGGCCTGGATTGTTTGGAGAAACACGGCACGTTGCTGCCGGATAAGACCATTCAGAACATTGCCAAGAACAAAGTGGCGCTCAAAGGTCCGACGACGACACCGATCGGAACCGGGCACAAAAGCGCCAATGTCACGTTGCGAAAGGTGTTCGACCTCTACGCGAACGTGCGTCCCGTACGTCTGATTCCAGCTTTGAAGCGTCCATGGGACAAACTCGACATTATCAATTTCCGCGAGAACACCGAAGACTCGTACGCCGCCATCGAACACATGGTGTCGGATGAAGTCGCGCAGTGCTTGAAAGTCATCACGTGGCCTGGTTCGTATCGGATCGCTGACTTCGCCTTGAGCTGGGCCCGCGAGAATGGGCGGAAGAAGGTCTTTTGTGTCCATAAGGCCAACATCATGAAGATGACGGACGGTCTGTTCCTGGAAGCTTTCCGAGAAGCGGCCAAAAAGTATCCGGACATCGAGACCGGCGACATTATCGTGGACAACTGTTCCATGCAGCTCGTGCGCAACCCCGGCCAGTTCGACTGCTTGGTGCTGCCGAATCTCTACGGCGACATCCTCACGGACCTTTGCGCCGGTCTGATGGGCGGCCTTGGATTTGCCCCCGGCGCCAATGTCGGCGACAACTGTGCCATCTTCGAGGCCGTGCACGGATCGGCGCCGAAGTATGCCGGCATGAAGAAGGTCAATCCGTCCGCTGTCCTGATCTCCGGCGTGATGATGCTGCGCTGGCTGAAGGAGAAGGACGCAGCCGACCGCATCGAGAAGGCGATGTATGAAGTGCTGACGGAGGGAAAGAAAGTGACCTACGACGTAGGAGGAACCGCCAAGACCGACGAATATGCGCAAGCGATCATCGACAAGATGAACGCCGCGAGGAAGTAAGGGAGGATCCGATGCCGACATATACGGAAACCGCGATTGCGACCAAGAAAAAGAAGGACATCAAGTTGGTGGGCGCCGATCTCTACATCATCACGGATAAAGGGATTCCTAAGTTCACCGACGGCGAATTCGGACCTTTTAAATGTGAATTCATCTCAAATAGGGGCACCAAGGTCTGGCCGGGCTTCGTCAGCCCGGATCTCTTGATGGTCAATTGGTACCGGTGCCGTTTTACGGCCACGAAGGATATCAAAGACGCCGATGTCAGCGAGTTCCTGGTCCAGCTCAGCAAGAAATGGGAATGGTCTGCGGCGCAAAAGCTGTGGAACTACGACGGTGAGGCCGGTTTCAGCAAGGCCTACTGAATTCTCCTTCTGCCAGGGGATGGGCGTTCTCATGAACGCGCATCCCCTCTATCCCCGATTGATGAACCTCCTGCTGGAGGTGATGCACGGCAAGTCTATTCACCTACAGCCATGAGCATGAACATCAGCACACCCATGCCGATTCTCATGCCGGTATGAAGAATGCCCACACCCATACGCATCAAGACGGATCACGGCGCTCATTCGCACCGCCATCAGTGACGCCGATCGTTCTTCGCAAGGATGCTCGCGTTGGTCCCGCCACGTCGACCATCGACAGGTTTCGTGGTAGGCGTGATCACCGGCCGCCGTCCTGCGTCAACCATCCACTGCCATCGTCCATCTTCTCCATTCATCAATAGCCCACAGTAAAGCGCCGCCGGACGTGAGCCGGACGCTCCGCTTCGTCGAGCATCGCCACGGCAAAATCCTCGATCGAGATCCGGCTCTCGCCGTTCGCATCTCTCAGTAACTGATCCGTTCCAAGCCGAAACTGACCGGTCCGTTCACCGGGGAAGAGATCGGCGGAAGGGGACAGAACCGACCATTCCAGACTTGTTTCTTCACGAAGCATGGTCAGAGCTTCACGGGTGGCAAGCGCCCCTTGTTTGTACTGTTCAGGAAAACCGGGAAGGTCCACGCCCTGCACTCCTGGTTTGACTTCAAGACTGCCCGAGCCCCCCACAAATAACAGTCGCTTCACTCCGGCTTTCTTCACGCCGTCGATAATGGCTCGTGTCCCCTTGAGCTGGAGATTGTAGATGTCCGGATTGCTCCATCCCGGATTGAAGGCGCTGATGACGGCATCATGACCTGCCACCAAACGTGCCACGTCGGCAACATCATAGACATCGGCTTTTTGGGCACGGAGCCTCGGATGCGGCGTGAGCCCCTCCGGATCTCGCACAAGTGCTGTGATCTCATGTCCGCGAGTCAAGGCTTCCCGCAAGATTCCCGAGCCGACAAAACCAGTGGCACCGATCAACGCGATGTTCATGATGAATCTCCCTGTTTCATGGCTGTGAAGGCTCTCCCTCATTGGACGCACGTGGGCGCAGGATCGCGCGGGCCGGAGCACCGTCACTGCGTTCCACACGGAGCGGGAGGCAGATCAAGTCGTATGGCCCCGGCTCTAAACCCCTGAGATCGAGCCCCTCGATAATCCACACACCAGATTCCAGTAGGACGTGGTGAGTTTCCGGCCCGTCTTTTTTAAATCCACCGACCGAAAGGTAATCGACTCCAACCGTTCGGATACCACAAGCGACGAGGTAGCGTGCCGCCTCCTGCGAAATGTAGACAAAATCTTCCAGAAAATTGTCGGTCTCCCAACAACGTGAGGAGTTTCGGGTCTTGAACAGAATGCGTTCATCGTGATGAATGTGATGAGCCACGAGTTCGTCCGACTTAACGGATTCAACATCTTGAATCTCGATGACCCGAGCGGGACCCATCACCGCCGAGAGCGGCATTTCATCGAGACTGAGTCCGGCGCGGACAAAATGAAGCGGGGCATCCATATGGGTCCCCGTATGTGACCCCAGTGAAAGAACCGAGACATTCGCGTGATCTCCCCGCTCCATATCCTGTGTGCGCTCGATCCGTACCGGAGGGTTGTCCGGCCAGTGCACCATGCCGGTTCGCAAGGGGATGGAGACATCGATCCAATCTGAAGAAAGGGCTTTCATCTATCACCTCTTGAGGGAGGCGAGCCGGAGAGCCGGCTCGCCGGCCATTCGCTCGAGGCGGGCGTCTTCCGCGAGACGGTGCGCCTCATGGTTGTCGATCTTGGCTTTGCGCATCGTCGATCTCCTCTACAACTGTCCCGCTCATCACACCTAGGCCATCGTGATCACTTCTTTGATTCCTCCGGTGCGTCCTGATACGACGTCCCGAAAGGCTTCGGCCGGATATCGCCCGGTGATGAGCGACCGGAGGGCCTGGGGCCACCGTCTCATGAACGCTCCAAGGTCTTGAACCGCCGCCGCGAACGTGTCGCGCCCCGCGTTCACCGTGCCCAGGAGGAGCTGATTCTTCAGTACCAGGTTTTTCATGATGCGATCCGTCTCCACGGGAGCGGGGGCCCGGAGGCGTGGCACTCCGGTCAGGATGAAGATGCCGTTTGTCCCCAAGACCGTGATCAGCTCAAAGGCGAGCTCGGAGGAGCCCACCGCCTCGAAGACGACATCGATGTTTCCGATCCGGTTCGCCAGTTGGTCCACCGATTCGGCCTCGGAGGAGACATAGGTCGCGCCGATCGCCGCCGCCACCTCGGCCTTCGGATTCGGGAGCTGTGAACGAGAGTAGACATAGGTGTTGAATCCGGCGGCCACCAGCGCCATCGCACCGAGCAGCCCGACCGGGCCCGCCCCCAGGACGACCGCATTCGGCGCCGAACCCACCGGCCTCTCGTGCGGCGGGGGCCAGGTCCAGGGGAGCCGTTGCTGTACGAGCTTCAATTGGGCGATCGCCTTTTCGGCGATAGTGAGCGGTTCGACCAGCACCGCGACTTCCCGGAGGGCGCGGGGCACGGGGATGAGATATGGCTCCTGCTCGACGACGAATTCGGTCATGAACCCGTGTGTCTCTTTGATGCCCCGTTCGGTGAATCCTCCGGTCGAGCAGAAGTCCTGGCGCCCCGCACGGCACGGAAGACAGTGGGCCTCTCGGCATGGGCGTCGCACCATCGCGACGGCGAGATCGCCAGGCCGATAGTGCGCAACCTCGGGGCCGACCTCGACCACCTCCGCGAGTGATTCATGTCCGAGGACAAGATAGTCGGACCCTTGTGGAGGGGTGCCATACTCGAACGAGCTGATCTCCTTATCCGTCCCGCACACGCCCACTTCCAACACACGGAGTTTGACGTCAACGGGAGTAACGATTTTGGGCTCGGGATGGTCGACAATCCGAATGTCCCGCGTTCGTGGTACGACGGCTACGGCTTTCATGATGAGTCTCTCCCTTATTCATGGTTGTCAGCCGCTCGTTTCTGGGCGTCTACCGCTCTCAAGCCTCTAGGTCCTGATTGGTTTCCCAAATCAACACCTCCGCTCCCATACCGGCGTCCGCCGTCAGGCGTCGAGCACCGGCTGCGGTGAGACGAACGGCATCGCCTGTCTCCAACGGACCGGCTCCTTCGAGGTCCGCCTTGCCCTTGGCAATGAACAGGTGCACATAGGGCGCATCGGGCACCTGCACCGATTCTCCCGGTTTCAGCCGCCCGCCCCAGAGCACGGCCCCCTGTTGCTTGATAGAGATCGCGGCCTTATGGTCACGACCCGAGGCAATAGGGATCAATCCTCCTCGCTCCAATTCTTGGTTGATGTCCAACTGCTCATAACCAGGATTGAGACGTTCCGTATCCGGCGGCACCCACATCTGAATGAAGTGGACCTCTTTGTCGCTCTGGGGGTTCATCTCCGAGTGCCAGATGCCCGTACCGGCGCTCATGCGCTGAGCCAACCCCGGATAGATGATCCCGCTGTTGCCTTCCGAATCTTTGTGCTCCAGCTCACCGTCGAGCACCCACGTGACAATTTCCATGTCCTGATGAGGATGGGTGCGGAACCCCGTATTGGGCCGCACCACGTCATCGTTGCTCACGAGGAGCAGCCCATGATGCGTGTTGCGGGGATCGTAATGGTTAGAAAAGCTGAAGCTATGATGAGAATCGAGCCAACTGATGCGGGTGTGGAACCGTTGGCTGCTTCGCCTGATATCGACGTGTGGTTGCAATTTCGTTGGCGTCATGGCTTCCTCCCTTAAAAGATGCTTGCCGTTGCCGATCGGCATTGTCTCGGCTTCCAGGCTGAGATAACATCGATCCGCGAGATGGGAAGAACGCACCATTTGGTAACTATGGATCTTCTCCGTGGAGCTGCCCTATGAAACGGATGCCGACGTCCTGTCCCGCTGAAATCACCCTACACGTCATCGGAGAGCGGTGGAAGGTGGTCATCCCCTGGTTCCTGCTTCAAAAGACCATGCGGTTTTCCGATCTCTTGCACTCCATGAACGGCATCACGCAAAAAATGCTGACGCAGCAACTTAAGGAACTGGAGCGCGACCGAATCGTGCACCGGACCGTGTATCCTCAAGTCCCTCCCAAAGTTGAATACTCGCTGACCCCATTGGGTCGCAGCCTCGAACCGATCGTCGAGGCCATGCACCGCTGGGGGGATTGAACGCTCGGAGAAGGCAGTCCGACCCTTCATGACTCCATCCACGTCCGGTCTGTGACATCGCAAGACGGTGGACAGGACGTCCATGCGGCATGATTGCATAACCAACTCTCAAAACTCGGCAGTGTCCTTCACCGGCAATCCCGCTTCCTCATCCACGCCCAGCGCGACGGCCGCCCAGTCGAGGTCTGCCCGACCTCGCGCGACCGTCGACAGAAAACGATCGTGCAGCAGGCTCGTCAAGGGCATGGGCATCGTGCTGGCCCCCGCTGTCTGCAAGATCAAGTTGACGTCCTTCAAGCCCAGCGCGACTGTAAAGCCGGCAGGCTTGTAGCGCTTTTGCGCGATCGCGTCTCCATAGATCCGGTAGGCAGGGCAGGCGAAGAGGGTCTCGCCGAACAGGGCCGCTAATTTAGCCCGATCGATGCCGTTCTTCTCTCCCAACGCCATCGCTTCGGCCAGAGCTTCGATCGCGGCAACCAGGAGGAAGTTCCCGGTCAGCTTGACCACGTTGGCCGCTCCCGGTTCTTCCCCGAAGTCGTAGGTGCCTTGCCCCAGCGCGCTCAGGATCGGCTGTACCCGATTCTTGGCGGCTTGCGGACCCGAGAGACAGATCCAGAGCTTCCGCTCCGCCGCCGCTTCCGGCCGCCCGAAGACCGGCGCCGCAACGTAAGCGACTTGATACTTGCCGTGGTGTTCAGCGAGACAGCGCGCGGTCGCCGGGGACACAGTACTCATGGACAAGTGAATACCGTTGGGACCCAAGCGTTCCAGGATTCCTCCTTCGTCGAACACGATGCTTTCCACAGCCTGATCGTCTGCCAGCATCGTCAGCATGATTCCGCCGCGCTCCGCCGTTTGGACGGGATGATCTACCAGCGTGGCTCCTTGTGCGACCAACGGTGTCGCCTTCTCCGCCGTGCGATTGTAAATCCGAAGTTGGTAACCGGCCCTAAGGAGGTTGCCGGCGATTGCCCGCCCCATATTCCCCAGCCCGATGAATCCGATGCGATCAGCCATCTGTTCTGTTCCTTTATCCTAATAAGCCGCTGCGCACCCTCTATTTGTCGCCTGCGCCCTGTGCCGCGACGGCGTGGTGCTCGGCGAAGCAGCGCTCAAGTCGCGAGAGGTTCACCGGCGAACGGGCCTGGGTGCCTTCCGGAGCGGCCCGCAGATACTGCACCGGCCAGGGGATGGCATGACCCAGCTCGCGCGCAGCCCGTAGCGGCCAGCAGGGATCACGCAGCATCTCGCGGGCCAGCAGCACGAGATCGGCTTGTCCGGTGCGGATGATGTGATCGGCCTGGGTTGGTGCCGTAATCAAGCCGATTGTGCCGGTCGGCATCCCGGCCTCGCGCCGGATTCTCTCGGCGAAAGGCGTCTGGTAGCCGGGGCCGACGGGAATCTTCGCTTGCGGCACGATGCCGCCGGAGGAACAGTCAATGAGGTCCACGCCGAGCGGCCCGAGTTGACGGGCCAGCTCAACCGACTGTTCGAGATCCCACCCGCCGTCCACCCAATCCGTCGCGGAAATTCGCACGAGCAGTGGGCAGCGCTCGGGCCAGACGCTGCGGACGGCCTCGACCACCTCGCGCACCAGGCGCGTCCGGTTCTCGAACGACCCCCCGTAGCGATCATGACGACGATTGCTGAGCGGGGAGATAAACTGATGCAGGAGGTACCCGTGCGCAGCGTGAAGTTCCACGACCCGGAAGCCGGCCTCGCAGGCGCGCCGCGACGCTGCCGCAAAGGCTGCCACCACGGCCCTGATACCCTCCTCGGTGAGCACCTCGGGGACGGCATAACCGTCGGCAAAGGCCAGTGCGCTCGGCGCCAGCACCGGCCAGCCGCCTTCTGCTTCGGGAACCGCGCCATGGCCGTCCCAAGGACGATAGGTGCTGCCCTTGCGCCCGGCGTGAGCCAACTGCATCCCGGCGACGCTGCCTTGTTCGTGAACGAAGCGCACAATGCGCGACAACGGTTCGACGTGGTCGTTGCTCCAGAGGCCCAAATCCTGCGGACTGATGCGTCCCTCCGGCAGAACCGCCGTCGCTTCCGTCAACACCAGACCGGCGCCGCCCACGGCGCGGCTCCCGAGATGCACGAGATGCCAGTCGGTGGCGAAGCCGCGCTCGCTCGAGTACTGACACATCGGTGAGACGGCCACGCGATTGCGCAGCACCACCCCGCGAAGCGTGAAGGGTTCGAAGAGATGCGGCATGGTCCAATCCCCTTTCTTTCAGCAGCAACGCGATCCGAACGGACAGGTGGGTCGCGTCGTGCTCATGGCGCTAGGGATCTTAAGCTTGCTCGCCATCGTCATCCTCCTTGCATTCGGCTGAGACGTGAGCGGATCCGTCTTGCCCGTCCATTCTCACAGCGTGACAACCGGCTCGCCGCCCGGAAGACGGGACTCCAGCGGAAACGCGCGCTCGCGCCATCCGTCGATCCCGCCCGCCAGGGGCCGCACCCTGGCAATGCCCTTTCGTTTCAACAGCAGCGCCATCCGAGCGGCAGTAGCCTCGTTCGGGCAGGCGCAGAACAGAATGATGTCTTGATTCCTGGGAATGTCGTGGTGGCGATGTTCGAACTGTTCCGACGGAATGCGGAGCGCGCCGGGAATCGTATAGGGATCAGCCTCATGGTCCAGAGCCCCGCGCAAATCTACGACCAGCACGCTGCGGCCGTCGTCCATCAGTTGCTTGAGCTCCTCCGGAGTAATGCGGGCGATCCGCAACTCGCGCAAGAGCCACTGTCGGTGCAGGAATTTGTACGTCAGATAGCCGACGAAGAGCCCGCCGAGCAGCAGGACCGCCGACTCACCGAAGCGCGCGGCCCGTTCTGCGAGGAACTCGATCTGATCGCTGAAGAGCCAGCCGAACGCGATAAAGGAACCGCTCCACAGCAGCGCACCCAATCCGTTGTAGAGCAGGAACTGTCGAGCGCCGATCCGGAACAGGCCCGCCAGCGCCGGCGCCAGCGTACTGAGGGCGGGAACGAACTTGGCGAAGATGAGCGCACGGATGCCGTGGCGCGTGAAGAGATTCTCGGTTCGCCGCACGCAGGAATCCGGCTCCAAGGAAATGCGGCAGAGGAGATTGAGCGCCTGTCGGCCTTGACGGCGACCCAGCTCATACCACACAACATCGCCGGCCAGACACGCCGCGACCGAGATGAAAATGACGAGCGCGAGGTTCAGTTTTCCGGCGCCGGCCAGCGCACCGACGGCCAGCAGGACCGGAACAGCGGGAATCGGCAGACCGATCTGCTCGGCAAAGACCGTCACAAAGAGCACGGCCTGTCCGTGCCGGATCAGGAATTCAATCACGTCATGCATGGCGGTTCATCCGATTGTCGAGGCCGCTCCGCCTCTTCACACTTCGTCCAGGTAGCGCTCGATCATTTTCTGTGCAATCGTGCCTTCACCGACACCGGAGGCGACGCGCTTGATCGATCCGTGCCGTGCATCGCCGGCGACAAAAATTCCCGGGACGCTGGTTTCAAATAAATATGGCGGTCTCGCGAGAGGCCAGCCCGGCGGAAGACACCCATCACGCATCAAATCGGGCCCCGACAGGATAAACCCATGCTCGTCGCGGCGGACCACGTCGGCCAGCCACTCCGTATGCGGCGTCGCGCCGATGAGGATGAACAGCGATCCCGCCGAAACCGTCCGCCGCTCTCCGGTCTTGGTCTGTTCGATGATGAGCGCCTCCAGGCGACTATTGCCTATCGTTTCGGCCACCGCCGCCTGAGTTTCGACCACGATATTGGACGTTTGCTTGATGCGCTCGATCAAATAATGCGACATGCTTTGGGCTAACGACTCGCCTCGCACCAGCATTGTCACCTGCCGAGCATACCGGGCAAAATAAATCGCGGCCTGTCCGGCAGAATTGGCTCCTCCTACGATATAGATGTCTTCGCCTGCGCAGGCCAGAGCCTCCGTCATCCCGGCTCCGTAGTACACTCCGGCTCCCGTCAGACGCTCGATGCCCGGCACGTTCAGCGTCCGGTAGGACACGCCCGTGGCAATCAACACCGTTTTCCCGCTGACCTCACTCCGATCGGCCAGCGCCACGATCCGCGCCGGCCCGTCCGCACGCAGGGCGACGGCCTCTTGGGACGTCACGAACTCGACCCCGAAACGCTGCGCCTGCGTCACCGCGCGGCGGGCTAAATCCTGCCCGCTGAGCCCGGAGGGAAATCCCAAGTAGTTCTCGATCCGGGAACTCATCCCCGCTTGTCCGCCCGGCGCCTCGCGTTCGATCAATACAGTACGGAGCCCCTCGGACCCGCCATAGACGGCCGCCGCGAGTCCCGCGGGACCGGCTCCGATGACGATCAAATCGTAGAAGGGCTGCTCCGCTTTCATACGGAACCCCACCTTCTCGGCGAGTTGAACGGTCGTCGGTTTGGCCAGGGACGAGCCGTCCGGAAAGAGCACGACCGGCAGGTCTTCCTCGCCCACACGAGCAGAGGACAACAAGACTGGAACATCCGGCTCCCGTTCGATATCCAGCCATTGATACGGCACCTGGTTGCGCGCGAGGAATTCTTTGAGCTGATGGGACTGCGGCGACCAGCGATGGCCGATGACGCGAATGCCCTCGAACGGGGACCGGAAAGACGCCCGCCAGTCATCGAGGAGATCATCCAACACCGGATACAGCCGCTCCTCCGGCGGATGCCAGGGCTTCATGAGGTAGTAATCCACCTGCGCGTGGTTGATGGCGTGAATGGCCGCATCGGTATCGGCATAGGCCGTGAGGAGGGTGCGCTTCGCCTCCGGGTACAACTCCATCGCGCGTTCCAGAAATTCCACGCCGGTCATCTGTGGCATGCGTTGATCGACCAGCAACAGAGCCACTGCTTCATTGCGCACCTTGAGCTGCTTCAGTGCCTCCAAGGCGGCAGCGCCGGAGTCCGCACGAAGGACGCGATAGTCTTCCGCATACTTTCGCCGCAGATCGCGCTCCACGGCACGCAGCACCTTGGGGTCGTCATCAATAGTGAAGAGGACGGGCTTCATGAGGATGTCCCATATAACAGGGTCCCAATGCCTTTCGCCGAGTGGAGCGCCGGTAGTACCTTTCAATCGAGACGATATACTCGATGCTCCATGCCCAACAGCCCTGGACCGCCGGACAGCAAGCGACCTTCACCGACAAAGACCGTGCGATTCACCCACAGGTACCGCGGGTCGCCTGTCTCGAGGACCCAGTACGAACGTATGCGTTGGTCCTCAAAGGCGGTTTGTCCCGATGCTGCAGCCGCCTGTTGCAATTTCTCATTCGCTTCGACAGGGCCATGGTAACGGATGTAAATAAGTGCGCCGTCATCCGTTTTCATCTGGACACGCACATCCATGTTGAGGTATCCGTCTTGGCCCGCGAGCATATAATCGCCGCCTGTCCCGACCAGTTTCCCGTTCAAGCGCGGACCTTTCACGGTTCCGCCTGTCAGTTCATAGTACTGACGAGTTCCGTGTGTTCCCGGTCCGATCACGCGAGGCTGCGTCGCAATCACCTGATAGGTAAACTCCTGCACGAGCTTCATGATCGACTCCTATGATTTCTGCTTCGCGCCGTTGATTTTGATCGGCAAGCGGACGACGAATGTCGTGTCGCCGGGCTTCGAGCTGAACTCAATCTCGCCGCCGTGGCGGTCCGTGACAATTCGGTAGCTGATGATCAATCCCAGTCCCGTGCCCTTGCCGACGCCTTTCGTCGTAAAGAACGGCTCGAACAGGCGGGGCTGGATGTCTTTGGGAATACCGGTTCCATTATCATGAATCTCCACCACCACGTGGTCATCCTCGCGGCTGGTACGGACGCGCACTTCTCCGCGATCGCCGCCGGCGTCGATGGCGTTGTCGATCAAATTGGTCCAGACCTGATTCAGCTCGTTCCCATAGGCGCGGATGCGCGGAAGCGTCCGATCGTAGTCACGGGTCAGAGTGACGTGTTTGAGTTTGTGCGAGAGCATCGTGAACGTACTGTCCAGCCCTTCATGGATGTCGACCTCTTGAAGCGGCGCACGCCCCTCCTGCGAATAGGCCTTCACCGCGTTCACCAGTTCGGCGATACGCGTGGTGCTGTGATCCACCTGCTGGACGAGGTCTTCCAACGTGGGCGTGCCGGCGATCCATCCCAGCACGTCTCCCAGGGCGTCTGCCGGAAATCGGCCAGCAACCTGTTCGAGCCAGGCCGTATCGAGCCCCGCAGTCACGAACACTCCGGCGAGTGTCCAAGCGTCCGCCAGCCCACGCCGCTTCAGCCAATCGGCCATGTGCTCCTCACGATCGCTGCGGGCAAGCGGGTCCAACGAGCCCGATGGCCGAGGATGCGACGCCATCTCCCGTTGGACTTGAGCCAGCGCGTCGGCATGTTCCGGCGACAACTGTCGTTTGTTCAGATGGCAGGCGAGGGAAGGAAATCGAGCGGCCGCTTCGCGCAATTCAGACGCAGCGCGGCGAGCGGCGGAGGCCGGGTTATTGAGCTCATGGGCTAGGCCGGCTGCCATGGTGCCCAAGGACACGAGTTTTTCCCGCTGCTGCGAAAATCCTTCGAGGCCTCGGAGCCTCGCCGCCATCGTGCGGAGAATCTCCGTGGCGACCGACGGACACATCCGCATCATGGTCCAAAACCGTTCTTTGGAATAGCGCAACAGCCTGCAGGCAATCCTGGCCCGGCCGTCCACGAAGTACGGCATATCGAGCAGCAGCGGCACCTCACCGAAAAACTTCCCGGCCGTATGGACGGCCATCACCACTTCCTGACCGCCGTATATTTTGCTGACCCGAATCTCCCCTTCGAGAATGACGTAGAAGTAGTCGGCAGGCGCCCCTTCACGCGCCACCATTTCACCCGCCGGCACATGAATCTCTTCACCTTGTTCCAGGCAGCCGTTCTCTTCCTCGGACAGACCGGCGAACAAGGGGAGTTTTCGCCATTCAGCGGAATTCATCACGTGACCTGTCACTGCTCATAATCCTCAACGACTTCCGACGGCCGAACGTGCGCTTCGCTAGGATCTTGTCCGGCGTCGCACAAGCCGCGGCGTTGCCGCAGCAGATCCCAGCACTGATCCAGTTCCACCTCAATGGTGTTCAGCCGCGCCGCTCGGCGTCGGAAAGCACGGCCAGCGCCGCGCCGTCCGTACAGCCACCGCTCATCCGCGACCAACTCCTGAATATGATCCAGAACCGGCTGATCTGTTCGTGGCTCATTCATGAGCGACCTCCTCAGATCACGGCTCAGCGTGGGAGCCCTTGAGGCTCAAGATTCTCCAGCCGCGCGCGCTTGGCTCGTATCGCGGGCGGAGGCACGATATTGCCCTGGGCCATGAGCCTCGCTCCGCGCAAGGCCTTTGCCGTTCGGGCGATGTTTGCACCATGGTGGAAAGCGGCTTTGAGGCCTTCCGGACTCATGCCGCTGGGCAAGATCGGCTGCAAGCTGGCGTCGTTCGTGCGGATGTGGGGCCCCCAATGCATGCCGGCAGTGTCGTAGCCTGGCGTGGTCTTCGGCAACGTAACGAGCACCATCCCCAGCGATGCGAGATTGGCCAGCATACTGATCTGGGCCAAGTCGCATCCTCCGCCACAATCCCCATAGCCGCCGCCGGTGGTGAAGACGCCGCCAACCCGACCAACGAGGTCGTCGAAGAACCAGCTCGGCTCGCAAAGCTGATCGATAAAGCGCTTCATCTGCCAGCTCATGGTTCGCTGCTGAACCGGCGAGCCTAGGATCATGGCATCGCAGTCCTTGAAGTCAGTCCGCTGGACTTCATCGACCGATTTGGCGACGGCATCCGTATCCTCGACAGACTCTGCACCCTCCGCCACAACTTCAGCCATGCGCTTGGTGTGGCCCGGCGTGGAGTGATAGACGATTAACACGCGGATGGGATGGTTCGGCATGGCAATCCCCTCCTTCGATTCGATTGGGCGTGCTTCTTGGCAAAAAATTCCTGCTATAACCTTGCGTCGCGCTGGTATCGCCGCTATTAACAGTCACCATGGGTGTTTGCCAGAGGTACTGAACAGACTCCAGCCGGCGCAGCATGGAGTCCGCGACATTGGCGCGCGAGATCTTCCCCGCCATGACCCCCCTCAAGTCGGTCAGTACACCGATGTCTTCACCGTCAATCGTTCATGGCGCTGGGCCGTCGCTGCCGCCTGTCGGATCAACGCAGTGACGACATCCCCTCCCGCCAGCGCCTGTTGAGTCAGTTCTCTGCCGATGCCTCGTGACGCCTCGATTCCCATCTTTCCTCTCTACATCATGTCGTTGTCAGCAGGGTAGGAAGTAAAGGCGCATGTCGCATCTCGACGCTTACGAGGTTCATGTCCGTAATCAGCGGATCGTAAGAGCCGATCACGCATGAGCGAAAGTCTCTGCTTGCCGCTGGTTTAAATTCTTGTTGTACACCGGTGTCCCCGGTTGTTGCCGACGGCCACCTTCGTGGAGTCCGCCTAAATCAATCGGAGCAAAGCCGATTTCTTCGATCAGCCGAGCGACAGTGGCTTTTGCGGCTGGATCATCCCCGGCCATGAAGATAGCTCGGCGATTTTCGAGCGACAGGTTCGTGTCGCCTTGTTCTGCCAAGTCTTTGTAGTAGATCGTGTTAAACGCTTTCACGACTCTGGTGCCGGGGAGATGCTCAGCTACCAACTCACTCGACGTCGTCTTGCCGAGGTCCAATGCGGCGAAATGGCCGTCGCGTTCAGGGTAATAATTTCCGGCATCGATGACGATCTTGCCGGTCAAGGCTTCGGCGGGAAGATCCTTATACTTGCCGAAGGGAATAGCGATCAGCACGACGTCCCCGAAACGTGCCGCTTCGTTTACCGTGAGTGCACGCGCCCGCACTCCAAGTTCAACGATCAAGGCCCGTAACGTGTCAGGTCCCCTCGAATTACTGACCGCCACGTCATGGCCGGCTTCTATAAACAGACGAGCCGCTGTGCTGCCGATATTGCCGGAACCTACAATTCCGATTTTCATCTTGGCACCTCCTACGCTGAGACGCCGGTGCGTCGAAGTATTGCCATCGCTCTCATGATCAAAGATGGTGACTTCTTCCGTGACGAATGCTCGGGAACGTGAGAAATCGACAAAGCGCGCCTCGTCGGCGATATAGGCCTTTGCTGCCTCTACGCCCTCCGGCGTCGATACCGAGGCGACAAAATCGTCCATGCATCTCCACCAGATTTCCGTGACACCGTCATACGCCGGAGTTTCGAGTCCTCGCGATGAGGCAATACCATCGTTCAACGGCGTCGAGAGCGTATGCGATTGCACATATCGAACCGCCTTGAGCGTATTGGCCAAGGATCGAATGTAGGGGCCATGATGGTCACGCCAATAGGCTCTGAATGCCTCCGCCGAAAGGGAGGGATGTCTCGTGATGCAATAGACAAACTTAACCATATAGCCTCCTTTCCTACTTCTTTGTGCAGCGAAGGTCCGCTTTCTGAAGCTCTGCTATCTTCTGATCATCGAACGGAATGGGAGCACAGCCGTGCCCCTTCTCACAGACGAAGTCATATCTCACCGCTGGCTGATGACAACTTAAACATGTCGCCCCTTGCGACAGATTGACGACGTTGTCTCCTCGATCTCTGATTGTTGTCCCTTCCTTGGAAACGTTTAAGGCGAAAAATTCCCAGCCGTTCGTCTTGGAAAACTTCTCGCGCGGATGCTTCACCATGGCCTCAAACGGAACCAGCTGAAGAATGGTACCGATGGGATATTCCTTGTCCGGTACGCTGTCTCGGAAGATCCGCATCGCTTCTTTCAACTTTTCAGGATCAGAATGCTTGAAGCGCGTATTTCTGACCTTTGGCCAGTCGAGGATGCACCCGAAGGTTTGTTCAGTGACAGCAAGATCTTGAGCCGACGCCGTCGTCAGCATCCAAAAGCCTAGGCCTGCTACAAGCACAATCTGCGTGCATGCCCAAATGAACGTATGACACCAGACCTTCATGATGTTACGCATGGTGTGTTCTCCTCTCTTCTATCGTCTGTTACAGGTAATGTGTCGGTTCGACATCACCTGGTTACGGACAGACGGAACTGAGTTTCGTTCATTGCGAACATGACGCAGAACCACGCCTTACCGCTCATCATCTGCTGATAGGCCTCACGAGATGGCCTGCCCCGAGAATTCCGATTTTCATCTTTATGTCTCCCGAAAATGGTTGTGGTGTCGTCTTTCGCCGACATCTGATTGAAACTCCTCACCCTGCGGAAACGCTCATCCCGCGCGCGTTTCCTACGCCAGTTCGCCTGGCGAATTGCTCCACCGATTCGGGGTGAATGTCTGGGTACCGCGCATTGTCCAGTGGATGCAGCTTCGCCAGGCCGCTGACCATGTTGTGGTGATATTGGAGCGCAATCCATTCCCACGGGTTGGCAGCCGTGGTCTGCTTTTCAGCGATAAGCCGCACGAGATCGTCGACGCTCCCTTGCATCTTGGGTTCGATGCGAAGACCATAGGCATGCGAGATGGATTCGGCGAACTGCGGCATGGACCGTACATCTCCGACGACGCGCAGCACTTCGGGAGCCTCCGGGTCGGCACACGCCGCCGCCACATAGCGGGCGGCATCAGCGACACTGGTGAAATCGCAAGGCTGGACTCCATCGCCAAAGAAAGGGAGAACGCCGCTCTTCCAATCGATGAACGGCGCCCGCGGATCGAGCATCGTATCTATGAACGCGCCGATGAGGACATGGATGGGACGAACACGGCGGTTCGCAAACAACGGCGCTACTTGCTTGCGCATCGCCAGATTGAAGTTTTCACTCGCGTCGATCTTGAAATAGTCGACCGAGAAATCGGACGGGATCAGGCGACGAACTCCCGCTCGTTCGGCGGCCTCGATGAGGTTCTTGTGTCCCACGACGAAAGTCGTTGGGTCATTCGGCAGGGTACAGACAACCACATGGACTCCTGCCATGGCTGATGAGAGTGTGTCAGGGAGCAGTGCATCGCCCGCGATGACGTCGACCCCTCTTGAACGAAATGCTTCACCGGCATCGCGCTTCTCTGGACGGATGAGCACACGAAGAACAAGATCTGATCGCTCAAGGATTGCTTCTGCGATGGCACTACCAAGCATGCCGGTGGCGCCAACAAGAAGTACACGTCGGCGTGGTCCATCATTCATAGAAACCTCCCGGTCAGGAGCACCAGACGAGTGTTACGCCGTATTGCCAGACCCGACAGTCCCGATTTTCATCTCGATACCGCCTGCTCGGCGAACCTCACATATCTGACGCTCACCCTCGCTCAGAATCCTCCGTTCCACAACCACCCGTTACGCTTCGATCAAGTCGCGCATGCCGCCATAGACAAACGTGCGGACCATGTCCTTCGTATAGAATTCATAGGGGAACCCCAGCTCGATCTGACTCGTCGACGTGAGACGATCGAGCAGTTTGGGCTCAAGTATCAGGTCTAGATTAGCCAGATTGTCCTTGAATTGGTGGAGTTTCTTCGCGCCGATGATGGGGATAATCGGCTGAAACCTTTGTCGCAGCCATGCCAAGGCGACCTGGGCAGGCGTCCGACCCACCTCCTGAGCGATCGCCATCACTTCCTGAACGATTGCCGTCGTCCGATTGCCATAACTGAAGAACTGCTGCATGTCCGGAAGATCCAGACGCGCGCCGTCGGACTTGCCGGCTTGCCCATTCTGAGTCAGATATTTGCCCGTCAGAACACCGCCGGCCAGCGGCGACCAGGCCGTCACTGTCAGACCCAGCGCCTGCGCCATTGGCAAGAGCTCCCGTTCCGGCGTCCGTTCAATGAGGCTGTATTCCACTTGCAACCCGACGAACGGTGTCCAGCCTCGTAAATTGGCGATCGTGTTTGCCTGCGCGACCCACCAGGCCGGTGCGTCCGACACACCGACGTAGAGGACCTTGCCTTGCCGTACGAGGTCGTCGAATGCCCGCATCACTTCTTCAACTGGGGTCATGCCGTCCCAAATGTGCATCCAGTAGAGATCAATATAGTCGGTCTTAAGCCGTTTCAGACTTGCCTCCACGGACTGCATCATGTTCTTGCGCTGATTGCCGCCGGCATTCGGATCGTTTCCGGGGGCGCTGTTCGTGTACTTTGTGGCGAGCGCAACACACTCGCGTCTGCCTTCCATGAACTCGCCTAGATAGGATTCGCTCGTTCCGTTCGTGTACAGATTGGCCGTGTCGATAAAATTCCCGCCAGCATTCAGGAAAGCGTCGAAGATCTTGCGGCTCTCCTCCTTGTTTGACCCCCACCCCCAATCCTCGCCAAAGGTCATCGTGCCCAAACAGAGCTCCGATACCCGAAGCCCGCTTTTGCCCAAGAGTTTGTACTTCATCGTGACGCTCCTTTCCGCTGTTGTTTGCCTTTCTTTCTTCTACGGATCCTCACCAGTCAATCACCTTCCGATCCTGGATGAATTTTCCGGTCAGCTCGTGCGGCGCCTCAGTTGCCAGCCAGACAATGCTGTCCGCACCTTGTGTGACCGAGCGGGGCGCGTTGCATCCACCCATATCGGTCCGCACCCAGCCGGGACAGACCGAGTTGACGGCGATCTTCTCTGGTGCCAATGCCGCCGCGAACTGGCCGGTGACCGCGTTGAGCGCCGCTTTCGAAATGCTGTAGGCCGGCGCCCAATGCCCCATGCCGGTGAGTTGACCGCCGGTACTCGAGACATTGACGATGCGCGCGCCCCGGCTCTTCCGTAGCAGCGGGAGAAACGCCTGTGTCACCATCAAGGGCCCGAGGGTGTTCGTTTCCAGGGTTCGTCTGAGCAGATCCGCATCCACGGTCGGCACGGAGTCATCGCCGTCCTCCAAGATGCCTGCGTTATTCACCAGCACATCGAGATGGT
Source organism: Nitrospira sp. SG-bin1 (assembly GCA_002083365.1). Classification (NCBI taxonomy): domain Bacteria; kingdom Pseudomonadati; phylum Nitrospirota; class Nitrospiria; order Nitrospirales; family Nitrospiraceae; genus Nitrospira; species Nitrospira sp. SG-bin1. The sequence goes on from LVWS01000044.1 coordinate 47,380, forward strand.
CCATGGCGGCGGACACTTCCTTCACCGCACGTTCGATGCTCGGTTGCTTAGTCACATCAAGCTCGACCACATGTATGCTGCTGCGCAACGTTAAGGCAGTCTTCTTGTCAGCTTTCAAATTCCTCGCTGTCAGACAGACGTACCATCCCCTCTCGACTAATTGCCGAGCCACTTCCAGACCGATACCTTTACTCGCTCCCGTGACAAGGGCGGTCTGTTCGCGATTCATGAGACGACCTCACTCCTTATTGTTTCTCGCGAAACGCGGAACCGGCGATCCATGCTCATGAACGATCACCCAGTTCTTGCCGCGCCGCTCCCACACGTTCGTCTGCCGCCCGGTGACCTTGACCTTCGTTCCGTCTTTCCCTTCGTTCTCGTAATCGAACGTGAAGGTAGTGACGGCGGCTTTATCGCCGACGAGCCGCAGGGTTACGTCCTGTCGTGGCACGAAGCGGTTGGTCTTCAATTTGCTGAACAGCTCCCGTTCCAAACCCTTCCGGTGCGCCGCCCAACTGGTGCTGACGCCTGGTGGCGCAAAATCGAAGATGATCACGTTGTCCCCCGGCGCATAGAACTGATCGAGCTTTTCCAGGTCGAGCGTGCCATCGGTCATCGTCCAGAGTTCACCGTACCGGTCGATACGCTTTTGGAAATCGGCAGCGGTCGGACTTCCCATCGAACTTGCGGCGGCGAATGACTGGGCAAACCCCTGGCCGACCACCAGAAACATCATCAAAACAATCGGGACCAGATGAGGCATTGCAACAGGCATCGTCCATCCCTTGATGATGAGACTGTCAACTGTTTCTGATTGTTGCCGGCTCATGGGAATAGGTCCTTTCTACCCGGACGAATCATCGGTTCGTGTGATTGAGGCCAACCATGCGTAAGCTCCGCCTTCATGGATGAGCGTCTCGAACGTGGCTTCTCGGATCTCGTCGACGGTCCAGCCCTTTCGAAAGGTGTCATGGATCTCTGCTTGCGTCACTCGCCGGGGGCCTTCTCGAGTCTCGCGCTCGCTGAAACACAGCATGAAGTACCGTCCGCCCGGCACCAGCACGGCCTCGAGGCTCCGCACAAATTCTGTCCGTTCCACGTCCGAAAACACGTGGAACAGCCCCGAATCAATGGCCGTATCGAACGTCATCCCGAGCGAGGGCAGGGCCAACGCGTCGACGAGGCGAAAGTTCACCTGGATGCCGCGCTGAAGCGACTTGGTTCTGGCCTTTTCAATGGCCGCACGGGCGGAATCGATTCCCCACACTTCATGGCCTAAGCCGGCGAGGTAGAGTGCGTTCTCCCCGGTTCCACACCCGACATCCAGCACCCTGCTGACGATGTGACCGGACTGCGCGAGACGGACAAAGGCCGGTTGAGGTCCGTTAATATCCCAGGGCGGAGTGCTGCTGTACGATTGATTGAACCCTCCCTCGGGACGTGTGGTCGTTTCCGTCGACATGGTGTTACCCTTTTGCGAGCGCCTGTTGGATTGCCGCTGAGAGCCCTGACACATCATCCGATCCATCATGACGTCGCCCATTGATGAAGAAGGTCGGCGTGCCCGTCACGCCGCTTTGTTTCCCGCTTAGCACATCAGTCTTTATCCGTTCGGCATGCGTGTGCCCTGTCACCTCATGCTGAAATCTCCGGATATCCAACCCCAAACGCGCGGCGTACTGAGTCAACTGCTCATGGTCGAGGTGGAATTGGTTGGCAAACAGGAGGTCCGCCATTTCCCAGAACCGTCCTTGACTGGCTGCCGCCTCTGTTGCTTCCGCTGCTTGCTGCGCGTGAGGATGCTTCGCTGTCAACGGGAAATGGCGAAAGACAAACCGCAAGCGGTCACCGTACTGAGCCCTCAATACTTTAGCGTGCCCGGCTGCCTGTCGGGAGAACGGACATTCGAAATCTCCATAGGTCAGCAGCGTCACGGGCGCGGTGGCCGGTCCTTGCACATGATCCTGGTCCCCGATCGGCGTGGCGAGCAGATCCGATGATTCTTTGTGTCTCAGCTCTTCCCCCATTCGTCGCAATTCGCAGAGATCACTCCTTGGCGGTACCGTCCTTCACTCCGGTATGAGCGGCTGGGAGTAGCGGTCCCGCGAGTTCGATGACGTTCCCGTTGTTGTCATGGATAAATGCGACGCGGCGCCGGTGGTTCGACAGCGGATATGTTTCGGCGGGGACAAACGTCGGGACGCCGCGCCGGTTCAGCTCACTCAGCGCCGTGTCGACATCGTCCACGATGAAGCACACATGAGCGAACCCTTGTGTGCGCAGGTGGTCGGCGAAGTCAGAAGGAGCAGGAGAGCCGGCTCGCGGTTGGCTCGTGCCGATGATCTCAAGGCGAAACCCGTTCAATGTGAGGTAGGCCAGTTGCAAATCCGGCAGTCCTTCGACCGTCCACCTCATCTCTTCCCTGAAGCTGAGCTTGTCTTGGTACCACCGCACACTGTCTTCAAAGTTGGACACTCCAATCAGGATATGATCGGCCCGCAGTCCGCCGAGTGCGGTTGATTCCCTCTCCACGGGGGGCTCTGGCCGCTGTGACAGGTAGGCGATCGACGATGCTTCTCCGGCCGGTGCCGGCATCCGGAACCGTTCAGAGAGCAACGGATTCGGATGCTTGAAATCCGGCCCCATGGCACAGGACACCACGAACATTGAGATCAGGAGGAACATAGGCTTAACCATATTCGGGTTCCTCTCCCGACGTAGGAATACCGCCGGTCTTCGCAGCAGTTTGTTTCGTGTCGGGCACGGCAACCGGAGAGGAGAACCGCCGAATCAGCGTGAAAAACAACGGCACGAAGAAGATTGCCAGAAACGTAGCTGCGAGCATTCCGCCGAACACGCCGGTCCCGATGGAATGCCGGCTCGCTGCCCCGGCACCGGTCGCTCGCACGAGCGGCAGTACGCCGAGCACGAACGCCATCGACGTCATGACAATCGGGCGAAAGCGCAGCCGAGCCGCTTCGATCGCCGCGTCGACAACTGGACGGCCCTCCGCCACTCGCTCATTCGCAAATTCCACGATCAGAATCGCATTCTTGACCGCCAATCCAATAAGCGTGACCAAGCCGATCTGGAAGTAGACATCGTTCTGCTGCTCTCGCAGCCAGACGGCCAGCAATGCGCCGAAGATGCCGAACGGGACCGCCAAGACGACGGAGAAGGGAACTGACCAACTTTCATACAGAGCGGCCAAGACTAAGAACACCATGACCAAGCCAAAGACGAAGGCGAGCAACGATTGCCCTCCCACTTTGCGCTCCTGATAAGACACGCCGCTCCAATCGATGCCGTAGCCGTTGGGGGTCAAGACGTCCGCCGCCACCCGTTCGAGTGCGTCGAGCGCTTGGCCGGAACTGTAGCCAGCGGCGGCGCCTCCCATGATCAGAGCTGTATTGATACCGTTGAAATGCGTGACCGGATCTGCGGCATTCACAAACTGGGGGGTAACGACCGTATCGAGCGGGATCATGGTGCGTTCAGGTCCTTGTCCGGGGTGCACATAGATCTTGGCAAAATCTTCGGCGCTTGACCGGTATTCAGGAGGGGCTTCTGTTTGTACCCGATAGACGCGGCCGAATTTGATGAAGTCGTTGATGTACAGGTAGCCAAAGTAGGCTTGCAGCGTATCGAATACGTCGGAGATCGGAACACCCAGAGCCTTGATTCGTTCGCGGTTGATGTGCGCATAGACGTGAGGAACGCTGACCCTGAAGATCGTATTGGCCGCCTGCAGCTCCGGTGCCTCTCTGGTTTTGGCGATGAATGATTGCACTGCGGAGGCAAACTCCCGCAGATCATGGCCGTTCGGATCTTGGAGCTGGGCGGTGAATCCCCCGGCGTTGCCGATCCCGCGGATCGGCGGAGGATTGAAGGCCAGGATGAAGGCTTCGGGAATGGAGGCAAAGAATTGATACGACCGACCGAGAATGGCCTGGGCTTGATCCCGTGGATCAGGCCGCTCTTCCCACAGTTTGAACGGCACGAACATGGTGGCCTGATTGGGTCCGCGCGATCCGAACACAAAGTTCAAGCCGGTGAAACTAATCACATGCGTTGCAGCAGGAATCCCCTTGTAGAACTCTTCCAGCTTTTTCACCACCGCGTCGGTCCGTTCATTGGAGGCTCCATCCGGCAGTTGAACCGACAGGACGATGTAGCCCTGATCCTCGTCGGGCAGGAAGCCGGCAGGGATGGTCCGGAACAATCCATACGCGGCTAGAAGAAGCACGCCGAATAAGGCGACGGACGTCAGTGGTCGTCTGATCAAGGGGACGATCCCACGGCCGTATCGTTCTGTCAGATATGAGAACAGGCGGTTGAACTGCCCGAAGAATCCTTTCTTGGTGCCATGGTGCGGCTGGAGGAGCAGCGCGCACAGAGCCGGGCTGAGTGTCAGCGCCACCAGACCAGAGATCGCCACTGAGAGCGCGATGGTCAGCGCAAACTGTTTGTAGAGTTGGCCGGTAATGCCGGGCAGGAATGCGACCGGGACGAACACCGCGGTCAAGACGAGGACGATGGCAATCACCGGCCCCGACACTTCTTCCATGGCCTTGATCGCCGCCGGTCTCGGCGCCAGGCCATCTTTCATGTGCCGTTCCACGTTCTCGACCACGACGATGGCGTCGTCGACTACGATCCCGATGGCCAGCACCATGCCGAACAGCGTCAATGTATTGATCGAAAACCCCAGTGCTGCCATGCCCGCGAAGGTCCCGATCAGCGAGACCGGCACCGCGATCGCAGGAATGAGCGTGGCCCGCCAACTTTGGAGAAACAGATAGACCACAAGAACGACGAGGACCAGGGCCTCGCCGAGCGTTTTTACTACCTCCTTGATCGACACTTCGATGAATTTTGTCGTGTCGTAGGGAATGATATAGCGAATCCCCGGCGGAAACGTTTTGGCGATCTGTTCCATTTCACGATTGATGCGACCGATCGTCTCCAACGCATTCGCTCCAGGTGCGAGAAACGTCAGCAGTGTGGTGGACGGTTGCCCGTCAATCCGTCCTTCCAGCCCATAGGCCTGGGCGCCCAGCTCAATGCGCGCCACGTCGCGGAGACGGACGATGGATCCGTCCGGCAAGGCTCGGACGATCAGATCTTCGAAGTCACCGACCTCGGTCAACCGGCCCAACGTGAGAATGGTCAGAGTCAACACCGTTCCCTTGGGGGCCGGCGCGCGCCCGATAATGCCGGCAGGAAAGTCGCGGTTTTGCTCTCGAATAATGTCGGCGATGTCGGTAGGCGTGAGCCCGAAACGGGTCATGCGCTCGGGATAGAGGACGATCCGCATACTGTAGTTCTGCTGCCCGAAGATCTGGATGTCACCGACCCCTGGAAGTAACTTCAGGCGGTCGATAACGTTGATCAACGCGTAGTTCGACAGGAAAACCCGGTCGTACCTCGGATCGTCGGATTGCAGAAAAATGACGTTCAACAAGTCCGGCGTCACCTTCTTGACCGAGATGCCTTGCCGGATGACTTCCTGAGGAAGCTGTGGTTCCGCTAATTTTTCCCGGTTCTGCGCCTGCACGGTTGCGATATCGATATCCGTCCCGACCTCAAAGGTCAGGCGCAGCACCATATGCCCATCGCCGGTGCTGGTCGAGTCGAAGTAGAGCAGATGGTCGATGCCAGGCAACTGCACCTCGATTGGGCGAGCCACGGATGTCGCCACGACTTCCGCGGTCGCCCCAGGATAGTCGGCTTCGATTTGCACAGTCGGAGGCGTAATCGGAGGAAACTGCGCGATGGGGAGGGTTCGCAGGGCGAGCAACCCGATCAACACAATCACGATCGACAGGACCGACGCAAAGATCGGCCGCTCGATAAAGAAGCGCGGACTCATTCCCGCACCTCCGTATCGGTCCGCGAGACAGAAGGGCCGTCCGGACGGGCGCTGGTGGGCCAGTCCTCGGTTCGCACCTGTACCCCCGGCTGGATTCGTTGCATCCCCTCCACCACCACGCGATCTCCTGGATCAAGCCCGCTCTCCACCATCCACTGATCTCGTTGCCATCTCATGGTGCGAATGTTTCGAGGCTCCACTTTACTGTCCGTTCCCACGATGTACACGAAGGATCCGTTCACCCCTTGTTGGACTGCTTGTTGTGGGACCAGCATCACATTGGGACGCTTGGCGCCTACCATGTGCACCTTCACAAACAATCCCGGAAGTAGTCGCTTGTCAGGATTGGGGAAGCTGACTCGAAAATCTCGTCCACCGGTTGCGGCCCGCATCCCGACTTCCAATACGTCCAGCTGCCCTTGGTGCGCATAGGTCGAGCCGTCGGCCAGCGTCAGGATGGCTTTCAACTGGTAGGGATCGGGGGTGTCGAAGTACACAATCTTCTTGGCAGCGATGTCTTGGAGTCGTTTCAGGATGAAGACTTCCGGCACACTGCCGTTGACATACATGGGATCCAGTCGGTGCAACACGGTAAGCAGGTCGCTCTGGGCCGTGATGAGGCGCCCTTCATGGACGCGGCTCCGCTCGATACGCCCGTCAATCGGTGCGACGATCTGGGTATTGTCCAGATCGAATTTCGCTTTCACGAGTTCCGCCTTCGCCCGATTCAAGAACGCCTTGGCAGCCAACTCTTCGGCGATGGCGTCGTCGACGTCCTTTTTGCTCACCGCGTTTTCTTTTAACAGCGGCTCCAGCCGTTCCAAGTTTTGTACCGCTTGAACCACGCGCGCCTTGGCTTGCGCAATATTGGCCTCGGCGCTCTGGGCCGCCGCCTGGAAGGGAACCGGATCGATCTGATAGAGACGGTCCCCTTTCTTCACATCGCGCCCTTCCTTATAGAACCGCTCTTTGAGGAGACCGGTTACCTGCGCGCGGATTTCCACCACTCTCGAGGCTTCCGTCTCGCCAAGAAACTCCGGCTCGTCCGCGACGATCTGTGGCGACACGGTGACGACTTTCACTTCTGGAAGGGGCACGATGACGGAGGAAGCCGCCTCCTTTTTGCAGGAGGAAAATGCCGCGACCGACAAGCCGGCGAATACAACCGTCAATGATGCTCGAATGAAATTCCTCATCTCATATCCCCGATCGACATCGATTTATGACTCAGCTCGTTTGGTGATGGCCTCCACAATCGATTCAATCCAACAGCTGGTGGCCGCGAGCTGAGCCCCTTGCTTCCACAGTTGTTGCAAGAGCTTCTTGCCCTCTTCATCGATAAAAGTCACACCTTCTAAATCCACGATGAGGTGTCCGGCCTCCTGACACTCGACGCTCTCTCGATACCGAGCCAATTCGTGTACCCACGTACCCATGAGTCGACCTTCGAGCTTCAGTACCGTACGTTCCGGTCCATCGAGTCTTGTAATTCTGAGCACGATCCGCTTGCTCCTTTTCCCCCACAGGGCAAAAGATATTCCTCCCCCACAGCCTACGGCGGAGAAAACAAATCTATGTGAAAGGGTTGAAGAAACTAGTCGATCTGGAAGATCACTTGAGAGCAGCTGACTGTCGAGATGCCGACAGATGTCGACATCTCGACATTACTAAGGACGGGAGATGGCAAGTTTTTGCATACGGGAAATGAGGGTTGTGCGTTTCATGCCCAAACGAGCCGCTGCGCCGGACGGACCGCTGATTACCCACTTCGTTTCGTTCAAAATACGGAGGATGTGGGTCCGTTCGATCTCGTTCAGATGCGCCGTCCCATTTGAAGACATGATCGACTTACCCGGTTCCAGTTCGGTCAATGGAACCAGCAAGACCGGACCGGGTGAGAGGATGACCGCCCGTTCGATGAGGTTTTGAAGCTCGCGAATATTTCCGGGCCACTGGTAAGCTGAAAGCCTGGCCATGGTCTCTGTCGGGATCGTTACGATTTCCCTGTTCATCTGCCGCGCATACTTCTGGGCAAAGTATCGAACGAGGAGCGGAATGTCTTCCGGACGCTCACGAAGCGGGGGTACGATGATGGGAAACACATTGAGTCGATAATAGAGATCGCTGCGAAATTGCCCCTGCTCCACCATTTTCTTAAGAACTCGATTCGTCGCGGCAATCAGTCGGACCTCCACGCGGATCGTCCGTGTGCCACCCAGCCGTTCGAATTCCTGTTCTTGCAGCACGCGCAACAATTTGGATTGCAACTCCAGCGGAAGGTCGCCGATTTCGTCCAGAAACAGGGTCCCCCGATGAGCCAACTCGAATCGCCCCACCTTTTGTGCAATTGCGCCTGTAAAGGCTCCCCGCTCGTGACCGAATAGCTCGCTTTCCACCAGCCCGGTGGCGATGGCTGCACAATTCATCCTCACGAACGCGCGTTCTCGGCGTGAGCTCAGACCATGGAGCGCCCGAGCGATGAGTTCCTTGCCGGTTCCGGTTTCACCCATGATCAAGACGGTCGAGTCGGTTGGTGCTACGTGCTCCACTTGCTTAAGGACCCGCTTGAGCGCGTTGCTCTCCGCCACAAACTCTTTGAAGTTGTACGAGGTTTTGATTTCTTCTTCGAGGTACAGCTTCTCCTCGGCCAGCTTGTTTTTTAATTCCTCGATGGCCAGATAGGCGAGGGCATTTTCCACCGCGATGCTGATCTGGTTCGCCACTTGTTGGAGGAGATCCGCATCCACCTGCGCGAAGGCAGCCTCCTGAAAGCTCGCCACATTCAGCACACCCAACACTTGCCCGTGGGCGATCAACGGCACGCAACATCCCGACTGCACACCCTCTGCCTTCAAACGACAGACAAAGTCGGAGTGGTATCCTTCATAATCCGATGCGGTGAAGAGGACGGGCTGCTTCGTTGTGATGGCAACGCCGGCGGGAACCTCATCGGCTTGGCGGATCATCCCTTCGTGAATCCACCCCTTACCCTCCGGAAAATCCAACGCGTACAACCGCAGTTGGTTGTTCTCACGGTGATAGAGCCCGAGACTGCAGTAGTCATGCTTGACCACGTGCTGCAGACTCTTGCTGATCGCCACGAACAACTCCCGCACATCGAGAATGGATGCGACCGCGTTGTTGATGTCCAAGATCAACCGGAGCCGATCACGCTCTCGAATGAGTTGTTCCTGCGAAGATTCCGCCCGCGAAAAGTTTAGCGCGTTGTCCACGGCCACGGCTACCTGCTTCGAGACCTGCATCAGAAAATCGAGGTCGCATTCCGAGTAGGCCTCCCGGCTCTGACTTCCAAATCCCAGCGCTCCCAGGCGGCGATGGCTGGTTGTGAGGGGAACGGCACAGAATGATTGAATCCCCTCCCGACGCAGGAGTTCCATCACTTTGGGGAACCTGGTCTCCTGATCAAGGTGTTGAACCAACACAGGTTGCTGGATCTTCCACGCCATCCCACCGGGCGATTCATCGATGGAACACTCGATCTCCGTGGTATTGGCGCCGCCATGCCGCGTTTCCAGGATGTGCAGGCGCATGACGGCTTTGACGTCATCATGGAGCACGAGCTTGATGAAATCGAAATCCACGACGGCATGGAGCCGTTGCGCAAGGTCATGGAGGAGGACGGAGAGGTCGCGATGCAGGCTGATGGCTTCCGAGACCTGAAGGAGCGCCTCATAGCGTGGCGAGCAAATGTCTTCAGCGGACTTCAACACCAGACTCCTCCTTTGAGCGCTCAGTAATGGATGAGTCGACGTTCCGCTTTGGAGTAAATAATGCTAAACCCGCGCCTCCGCCAAAAGCTATAGATTTTTAACGATACAAGAGCTGACAACACAGATCGACAAGCCATTGAGGAGAAAGCTATTTTATTATGGAAGGTTCCATCGCTCTTATTCCGCTTCCCGCAGGTCTTCAACTAGATGCTCTTTCAGATGTCCTTCGACCAGGCCGAGGTCTGCTGGGATGGCATGTTTGATCATACTCCCGTCTTCCAATTCGACTGCATCTACCAGCAGTTCATCGCCAGCGCCGATGGTCACATCGGAAGAACCGCAGGACCGGCAGTTGAAGGGCGGTGCCGCAATATCCGTCATCTCACCACACTGGTTGCACTGAAGCACCGCATGAATCTGATCGATAGAGAGCATCGCCCCAGCGGCGCAGGTATCCTGGGACGCCAATTGGAACGAGAACTGAAGGCTCTCCGGCATCACCGCATGCAAGGTGCCCACTTGAAGATGGACCCCTTTGACCGGCCGGTCCTGCGCGACATCAAGCACGACCTCGAGAATGCCTTCTGCGAGCGCCATTTCATGCATGACGGCCTCCTTCTCCATGAGAGGGGTGTTGCGCAATGATTGGCTGTATGAGAAAACGCGCACGCCCTCTTTGGGCGGCCTGCTAGAACTGATTCCAGAGCATTTGATTGGTGACCTCATGGTGAAAGAGCACTTCTGAGACTTTCACGGTCGTCCCAAGCGCTTTCGGAGAACGATCGGCCGCCGATCGTTTAAAGGTCATATACTTCTGCCTACTCTCGTCGCCGAGGATCTTGGCGATAAACGTCGATTCCTGAAAGAGCGCGATCGCGTCGTTGATATTGCTCGGCAGGAATCGCACGGGATCGTGTCCCAACCCCTCCTGTTCCAGACGGTCCCCCTCAAAGCCGGTCTTGAGTATGGCGTACAGCACGAGGTAGGGGTTCGCATCGGGAGCGACTGAACGCACCTCGATACGCGCCGTCTTTTCGTTGGCCATCGGAATGCGGATCATCGAACCACGATCGATCGCCGAAACCTTGATCTGGTTCGGAGCCTCAAAATGTGGATCCAGCCGGCGATAGGCGTTCACCGATGAACTAAACACCAGGCACATCTCCGGTGCATGGTTCAAGAGTTTGAGAATGAAGTCCCACGCCACATCAGACAAACCATCTTTCCCCTTCGCGTCATAGAAAATATTCTTGCCGTTCTTGCTCAGAGACAGGTTGGTGTGCATACCGGACCCATTGATTCCGACGAATGGCTTCGGAAGAAACGTGGCCGTGTGCCCCATCGATCGAGCCACCTGGCGGCAGATCAGCTTGTACAGCTGCACCTGGTCTGCCGCACGCACGACATCGGCATAGGAAAAGTTCATTTCGAACTGCGAGGGCGCGACCTCCGGATGATCCTTTTCGTTCTTAAAGCCCAGTGCACGCTGGGCTTCCGCGCACTTATCGATAAACTGGCGGAGCGTGTCCATCGGGAGTGAGTGATAATATCCGCCCGATGAAATGAGCTTGAATCCATGCTCACGATAGCGTTGCTCGGCGTTCTGCCCTTCCACGAGGAAGCCTTCTATTTCGCTGGCGGCATATGCAATCAGATCTTTCCTTTTTTTTAGATCCTCCGAATACGATTTCAGCATGCTGCGGAAGTCGCTCTGATACGGTGTGCGATCACCGGTTAACACAGATGCAAAGAAAATCACCTTCCCCGCCCCGATCACGTCGGCTGGAAAGTACCGGATGGACGACCAATCGACTTCCAAACGCAAGTCCGATTCATGTTGCGGCGTAAACCCACGGATGGATGACCCGTCAAAGGTCAGATTGTTCAGCGACCCGAGCAGGAACTTCTTGTCGTAATCGAGCATGTGAAGCCGTCCTTCAATATCCGAAAAACACAACGTGACGGCCTTGATGTGCCTCTCTTTTTTCAGCCAGGTCGTATATTCCAGCTCCAGTTCGTCTGCATTGGCCTTCTCGGCACGCTGCGCCGCTTTCAGGTTCATCTCTTCAAGCTCGTCATATGGGATCTCGAGAAAGCTCTTCAGGTCCCCAGATTTACCCATCGCGTAGCTCCTTTCATCAGCTCGTGGGAGGAACGTGTAGGCTTGGACTCGGCATGACGCATACGTTGTTGGATTGACGGTTGTTTCCATCCAGACATTCAATGCATCCCTCTTCTGCTCGAGTGACAACGAGTTAGAGCTGAGCCTCTGCAAGAGATGAGAGATTACTCCGGATTCGACCGATAAGATTCTCGACGAGGGTGACGGCCTCTCCGACGGCCCTTTGCACCGGTTCGCTCAGGCCCATGGCTCCCTCTTCCGGTCCGAAGGTCGCCGGCTCGCAGCCGACGATGAGGACTCTGCGCGGCTGCCCACCCATCGCTGTGGCCATCTGAAGCACGTTCATCGGATTCATCCCGTGAGGCTCAAGGGCCATCTCTTGTCCGATCGATTCGGAGGTGTCCGGCTCGACGACGTAGAGAGTCCCTGGTTCGCCACCACGCGGCATGGCATCGATGAGCACGACGGCATAATGTTCTTCCATCAGCGCATAAGTCAGATCGAACCCTCTGATACCGAAGTCCTCGACATGCACGCTGTCCGGAATCGGCCGTTGTAAGAGCCGCTTGACGACCTCCACACCGAAGGCATCATCGCCGAGAAAGATGTTGCCGATGCCGGCGATGAGGATGCTGTGAGCACCGCTCATGCGTTCTCCTCGCTCCGGTCAACCGGATCGACCTCATCGGGAGAGAAGAAAAACCGATGACCGATGTGTCGTAGCTCGCCGAGATCCCTTCCTGGATCATCATCGACGATGACCGCAAGATAGGCGTGGCCCTCAAAGTCTTGTTCGATGGATGCGACGGTCGCGATCTTGCCGGCCAGGACGAGATCCATGATGTCCGCGCGAAACCTCGGTCGGAGGCGAATCCGATCACCAGCACGCACAAGGCAGGCTCCGATACGTACGGCTTCCAATCGTTGCTCCGGCTCACGAATTTCCCACCCGTTCATCCGGTATGCTCCGTCGTGTGAAGACTCTTCAGCGCTCCGTGCAGTTTCCACAGATGCTCCGCCGGAAGGCCGTCCGAACGTGTCAGTATCGATTCAGCCGGCGCATCGGTCAGCCGGACCTCTTGTTTCTCCTGGTCCGTCAATGTCTGCACTCTGAGCGTCAGCATCTCGTCGATCTCGGTTCCGTCAAAGAAGTCGCCCGGACTCTCCGGGGCGACCTGCGGGTAGTCGTAGAGGATGATCGGTGCCGCCAGCATCAAGGACCGGTCTCCTTCCGCTCCCGCAAGGACCGGCCAGACTCCGAGGTTCCGACATCCTCGAGCCTCGGCGCGGGCATAGTCCGGCGGATCAGTGAGCGACAGGAACGCTCCCCCTTCGACCGAGAGAATCAGATGGGTCGCGATCATAGAAAACGGCAAGATCTCTTCGCGGGATTTCTCCCAGGGCTGCCGGACGGACGTGCCATTGCGAAGAGTGACATGGAGTCGGAAGAGGCCCTCTGCCAACTGTGTGACTGCCAGATCGAGAAGCGCGGTGATCGCTTCCTGTTCCCTCGCCAGAAGCCCCGCCACTTGCCCGCCCGAACCGCGCAGTGGTTGCCACCCACACGTTCGAGAAAATGGAAAGGCGTAGGTTTGGGCATCGAAGAACAGCTCGTTGAACGTATGGGGGGCTATGTCCATCTCCCGCTCTACCGTCTCATCGAACGACTGATGGAAGTCTGTTCCCACCTGCAGCGAGTGGACGAAGTGGAATGCTGGACCGGATCGCTGGCTGCCGAGCGGTTCGAGTAACTGTCCGACTCTTCTCCTCACGACGCGGAGGAACCGTCCCTTGAGTTCAATCCTCGTTTCCGGTGTTCCTTCAAGCAAACATTCCGTCCGCATCGTAGAAGGGTCTGACTCAGGATAGATCCGATGGTAACTGTCCGGCACCAAGACGCCAAAGTTCCACCGTTTACGGTTCTTCAGGGCCGACGCCCGATAGGGATAGAGCAAGTACCCTTCATAGAGCACCGCATCGGCGATCTTCCGCACCGCATCCATGTTCATCCGACTCCCTCCCTCGCCTCTGTCGGCAGCAACCGCTCGAACACCCGCTCCCATGTCGCCAGCCCATGCTGCACCTTGTACCGATACAGCTGAGCAAACAGGTCTTTCTCCAGACACAGCCAATAGGTGTTCGGATAGTAGAGATCCATCATCTCTTTCCACGTTCGCACGGACAGACCATAGGTGACTTCCGTCTCCAGGGGGATCTGGCTGACCTGAATCGAGCCCTCTTCTCCTTCTTCAGGCTCATAGAAGACCGAGCCGCTGAACATCACACGCAGTGGGACGGTGCCCTCCTTTACGGCGTGAAAGTACTTCGCGACCGCCACGTTCATGTCATAGGTACAGGGTACGTCGAGGTAGACGGATCCGTGACCGGCAAACGGCGGGATGAGGACGGTTCCTCTCACCCACAGGAGGCTACGGACCGTCCGACTCCACCGCTCCGGTTCTCCGAACAAGTCGAGCAGGAGTGCTTGTGCCTCATGGTCGTACTGCCGCCCCCCTGGTTCGATCCAGACTTGATACTGCAGCATGATGGATTGGATCTGCTCCGAAGCTGGCTGGTTCGACAGCTTCAGCGTCAGTGCGAGCATCGGAGCCAGCGCGTAACGCAACGGCTCCGCGTGATCGATTTCAAAACGAAGTTCCGGCATGGGCCTGTTCCTTCACCCATTCAAAGAAGGCATCGAGTTCCCGTTTCGCCTCAGACCCGCCCGACAATCCGTGCCAACTGGTCCGCATCAACCCGATCAAGCGAAAGCAGTGGTCCATCGGCACTGTGAAGTATTCGCTCCGATTTTCGATCCGGTTGACGAGCAGCGCTTCCACATCCGGCATCACGTTAGTGAGTATGGGATTGTCGGCGACCAGCGATTGCCAGGCGTCCTGGTCGATGACCGTTTCGATCGGGCCGGCGGGGCTTGGATAGCCGGCCGTGATTTTTCCGATCGTGCTGTTGGCGTAGAAGAAGGCAAGGTTGACGGGAATCTTGAATCGGTCCCACTGCCACTCAGACATCCGCAGGTCCGGCAGGAAACGAATCGTCCTGGGAATGCAACGATAGGTGTCCCCACGAGCAATCGGCGACAGAATAGCGCAGGGTCGGCAGACACAATGGAGTCGGCGATTCGGCAATTCAAGCACGTGGTCATGTCCGGCGAACAGACCGGTGCCGCAGAGTTCGCACGGCTCATCGCCATTCGGTCGGCCGATGAAACGCTGAAGAAACCGAAAGGATCCCGTCGGTTCCGCAGAGGAAACAGTTTGAGCACCTTCGCGCATGATTTAGCCACTCACCGGCAGATCTCGTGTCGCACTCTTGACCTGATCCAACGGAATGAATGAGGACCCTGCAACGTCCCTATCCTCTTCAAGTCCCAGGATCTGCACATCGGCGAGCTCGGGCGCCGCTTCACAAAAGGCTTCTTCTATCGCCTGCTTCACGGTCGTTGCGAACCCACCATGGCTTTTGCCATTCCCATTGTGATGGACGCTCAGAATGACTCGGTCTGTTTCGATCGAAAGAATCTCCGCCGTCACTCCGTGCACACCTAATGATGGTGTGATCTTGTCCAGCGCCTGCTTGACCCGCTCCTCCACCGGCAAGGGATGCAACCCATACAAGAGCAAGAGCGGTTTCACGAGTTCGTCCTGGACGAACGCATGGGCCATGGCCTGGCCGGGCTCGCCCCCTTGCGAGACGATCTCGATCAGGCGAGCCAGTCCGGCCGAATGGAGATCCAGGAGCGTCTGTAAGAGGTCCTTCGTCTTCTCACGGACCAGCGGATCGGCAGCCTGTTCACTGTCGATGATCAGCTGCTCGATCCGCGCCAGGTTGTCCTGAAACTGTCGGTCGTTGGGGTTCTGCATGTTGTGCCCCACGCCGCGTTACATAGTGAGTCCGAACATGGGTGAATGTTTCACTTGCAACACTTTTCCCTCGCCGACGTACATGTGCACGCCGCAGGGCAGACAGGGATCGAAACTCCGCACCGTTCGCATGATGTCGATGCCTTTGAACTTGCTCGGCCCGTTCTCCTCGAAGATCGGTGTGTTCTGCACCGCGTCCTCGTAGGGACCCGGTGTCCCGTAGATGTCCCGAGGATTCGCATTCCAAGGCGTCGGTGGATAGGGATGATAATTGGCGATCTTGCCGTTACGGATCGCGACATGGTGCGAGAGCACACCACGCACCGCCTCGTGGAACCCGCAGCCGATCGCTTCATCCGGTACTTTGAAGTCGGACCAGACCGCCGTATGGCCGGCGTGCAATTCTTTCAGTGCCTGGTCGACGAAGTAGAGGGCCGCCGCAGCTGAGTAGGCTTGGAAGTAGGTCCGCGCACGGTCACGTTCAATGGCGTTGCTCCAGCGCGGGATCTTCCATTCCAATTCCGTCTCCGGCATCGAGACGGTCTTCGGCAAGTAGATCTTCACGCTGTGCCCGGTCGATTTGACGTAACCGATGTCGACGAGGCCCGCCAAGGCGGTCGACCAGAGCCGCGCAATTGCACCGCCGCCCGTGTCCAGCGCCAGGTGATCGCCCGTCCGCTTGTCATACCAGCGCGGCGACATGACCCAGGTGTATTTGCCGTTGAAATCCCGTTTCTGCGGTTTCGGCAATGTGGTCTGATTCCATGGATGGCGTTTGTCGACCGGATTACCGAGCGGATCGGTCTTGACGAAGGTTTCGGCATCATCCCAGTTGTCGTAAAAGGAGCTGCCGAGCAGAATGCGGATGCCCAAGTTGATGTCCACGAGATTGGTCGTGAGCAATTGGCCGTCGACGACGACACCGGGTGTGACATACATGGCCTCGCCCCACCGGTCCATGGTCTTATAGTTATAGTCGCAGACGTTTGGGTCTTGGTACGAGCCCCAGCAGCCGAGCAGAATCCGTCGCTTGCCGACCTCTTCGTAGCCCGGCAGCGCCTCATAGAAGAAATCGAAAAGATCGTCGTGCATCGGCACCACCTTCTTCATAAACTCCACATACTTCATCAATCGGACCAGATAGTCCGTAAACAGCTGGACAGTCGGCACGGTCCCGACTCCGCCCGGATAGAGCGTCGAGGGATGGACGTGCCGGCCTTCCATGAGGCAGAACATTTCGCGGGTGTACCGGCTGGTATGCAGCGCTTCCTTGTAGAAGGCGCCGGTGAAGGGATTCAGCGCCCGCATGATGTCGGCAATCGTGCGGTAGCCGTGGATGGAGGAGCGGGGCGCCAACGTCGTCTCGGCCTTGGCGAGCACGCCCGGATTCGTCTCCTTGACCATCTGTTCGCAGAAGTCCACGCCGACCAGGTTGTCTTGATAGAGACAGTGGTCGAACATGTATTCGGCGGCTTCGCCCAGGTTGATGATCCATTCGGCGAGCGGCGGCGGTTTCACGCCGAACGCCATGTTCTGTGCATAGACGGCGCAGGTGGCGTGGTTGTCCCCGCAAATCCCGCAGATGCGACTCGTGATGAAATGAGCGTCGCGCGGGTCTTTGCCCTTCATGAAGATGCTGTAGCCGCGAAAGATCGACGAGGTGCTGTGACATTCCACCACCTGCCGGTTGTCGAAGTCGATCTTGGTGTAGATCCCCAGACTTCCGACGATGCGGGTAATCGGATCCCAGGACATCTCGACGAGATTTTTCCGGCCGGCCGGCGTCGTTTCGACTGGCTTGGTCAGCGTACTCATGAGCATTCCTCCTTATTGCCTGATTACCTGGGCCCGAATGTTGGTTGATAGCCGGTCGTGAGCTCAGGCCGCGGATGGCGCCACTTCGGCTCTTGGTCGTTATGATTGATCGCCACACGTCTGAGCGCACGGATCGCCTTCCCGTAGAGCAGCCCCATCATGGAGGTGTAGAATCTCACCCCGGGTTGGGGGTCCATGAAAGGCATAAACTTGTCCGGGAATCCCGGCATGGTGCAGCCGATGCAGATCCCGCCGACATTCGGACAGCCGCCGATGCCGGCCATCCAGCCGCGCTTCGGCACGTTGCACTGCACGACCGGGCCTTTGCAGCCGAGTTGGACCAGACATTTGGGCGAGCCATACTCCTTGGCAAAATCACCCTGTTCGAAGTAGCTGCCGCGATCGCAGCCGACGTGTGTCGTCTTGCCGAACAACCAGGTCGGTCTCAACGCCTCGTCGAGTGGAATCATCGGAGCCAACCCCGCCGCCTGATATAGGAGGTACAGCAGGGTTTCCATGAAATTATCGGGCTGGACCGGACAGCCAGGCACGCAGACGATCGGAATGCCTGCGTTGGATTTCCACTTCCATCCGAGGTAATCGGCCAGGCCCATGCAGCCGGTCGGATTGCCGGCCATCGCATGGATCCCGCCGTAGGTCGCGCAGGTGCCGATCGCTACGACCGCGAGCGCCCTGGGCGAGAGCCGATCGATCCATTCGCAGGTCGTAATGGGCTGGCCGGTCTTCTTGTTGGTGCCGAGCGCCGCCCAATAGCCTTCCGCCTTGATCTTCTCGTTGGGAATCGATCCTTCCACCACCAGCACAAAGGGATCCAACTGTCCCGCTTCGGCGAGGTACCAGTACTTCATGAAGTCGTCTCCGTTTTCGTAGGCCAGGACAGGGTTATGCAGATGGACTTTAGGGAGGCCAGGAATGGCTCCGAGTAGAACATCTTCGATGCTCGGCTGGGTTGCCCCGGTGATTGCGACGGAGTCTCCGTCACAACCGAGACCTGCCGTCATCCACACGATGTGTACCTCTTTCACGGCGGGAGCCTTTTGTGTCTTCCGCCCGTAGGGGATCGTTGCTTCCGCCATAGTCGTACCTCCTTTGCTCCGACGTGGATGTCCTGTCCCGGTATTCGCCAGCCTCAGCAGATCCGAGGCAATTGTTCACCCATCATGAGATCCACGATGCGTGTGCCGCCGATCTTCGTCTTCATCACCACCATGCCTGGATGGTCTGCGACGACCTCGCCGAGGATGCACGCATCCCGGCCGCTTGCCAGACTTTTCATACGAGCGAGGACGGCGTCCGCTACGTCCCGCTGAACGATCGCGATCAGTTTCCCTTCGTTCGCCACATAGAGAGGATCGATGCCCAATATCTCACAGAGCCCTTTCACCGCTTCCTTGATCGGGATGGCCGTTTCGTCGATGACCATGCCGACCTTGGATTGTTTCGCCAGCTCGTTAAGGGTTCCGGCCACGCCGCCTCTGGTCGGATCGCGCAGACAATGAACCTCACGGCTCACGCCCAGCATCGAAGCCACCAGTTCATGGAGCGGCGCCGTATCGCTTACGATCGTACTCTCCAATTCCAATCCCTCTCTGGTGGACATGACCGCCATGCCGTGGTCGGCGATCGTGCCGCTCAGGAGAATTCGGTCTCCAACTTGTGCTCGATCAGCGGAGATGGTGATGTCCCGCTCAACCACACCGATTCCAGACGTGTTGATGAAGACCTTGTCACCGCTTCCACGATTGACCACTTTGGTGTCGCCGGTCACCAAGAGCACACCGGCCCCCTCGCAGGCTTTACGTACGGAGGTCACGATGCGTTCGAGATCGGTAATGAGACAGCCCTCTTCTAAGATGAAGCCGGCGCTGAGGAACAACGGTCGCGCCCCGCTCATGGCCAAATCGTTGACCGTCCCGTTGACGGCGAGCCTGCCGATATCGCCGCCCGGGAAAAACATCGGCGTCACCACGAATGAATCAGTGGTAAATGCGAGACGCACGCCGTTGATATCCAGGACAGCCTGATCGTTGAGTTTGTCCAAGTAGGGATTGTGGAAGGCAGGTATGAAGAGTTTGTCGAGCAAGTCAGCGGTCAGCTTCCCCCCACTGCCGTGGCCGAGCAAAATCTCATCGGATTCGAGTAACGGACGAGGGCAACTTCCCAAGAGGCTCGCGATATCGTTGTGCTTGTCCATGATGTTCTCCCTTCGGCGAGTCCTCCGTGCGACCGGCTCTTCTTCAGTTCGTCTCGGTGGTTCCGGCACCGACCGTTACCAAGTGCCGGCCATAGTTGTAATAGGCCGCGCAGGCCCCTTCGGCCGAGACCATCGTCGCCCCGAGCGGAGTGTGCGGTGTACAGGCCTTGCCGAAGGCCTCACAGTCCCCTGGCTTCTTCCATCCCTTGAGAATTTCTCCACTGATGCAGACGGACGGTTCCTGCGTGTCGATCTGCTCCACGTGGAACCGCTGCGTCGCATCGAACGACGCGAAGCCGTTCGTGAGTCGATAGCCGCTGTGCGGGATCGCGCCGACGCCGCGCCATTTCTGATCACAGATCTCGAACACGGCCTCGACCAGTTCCTGCATGAATGTGTTGCCAAGCTGGGAGACTACGCGGGCATATTGGTTTTCAACCTCTGCCCGTCCGCTTTCCAATTGCCGAACGGCCATCAATACGCCCTCTAAGATGTCCATCGGCTCGAATCCTGTGATGACGATGGGAACCTTATAGTGTCGGCTGATGGCTTCGTATTCGTGGTAGCCCATCACGGTGCAGACATGGCCTGGACCGAGGAAGGCCTGCACGCGATTTTCCGGGGATTCCAGAATGGCGGTCATGGCCGGAGGCACGAGCACATGGGACACCAGGACCGACAAATTCTCCAAACCTAGGCGGTTGGCATGCCAGACTGCCATCGCATTGGCCGGTGCCGTCGTTTCGAACCCGATCGCGAAAAACACGATCTGCTTATCGGGATGGTTCTGCGCGATCGGCAGACAATCGAGCGGTGAATAGACGGTGCGTACATCGGCTCCATGGGATTTGATACGGAAGAGATCCACACGTGAGCCCGGCACCCGCAACATGTCGCCAAAGGTGCAGAAGATGACGTCGGGACGGGCCGCGATCGCATGAGCCTTATCGATCATCTCCAGCGAGGTGACACAGACCGGGCAGCCGGGCCCATGCACGAGTTCGATCGACTTCGGCAGAAGGTAATCGATGCCGTGCTTGACGATCGAGTGGGTCTGTCCCCCGCAGACTTCCATGATGGTCCAGTCTTTCGTCGCCAGCCTGGTGATCTCCCGCACGATCTTCTCGGCAACCTGCTTGTCCCGAAACTCATCGACATATTTCATGATGTCCCTCGCTGATCAAATGCGGTGACCGGCTCGGACCCGCTGAACGCCCCGTCCATTTCACCCAAGGATTCGAGTAGCGCCAAGGTTTTCGAGGCCTCATCCTCATCGATCGTCGCCAGCGCGAACCCGACGTGGATCAAAGCGTATTGGCCGACGGTAGCGGTAGGGACGTATTGCAGACAGGCCTTTCGGATCGTCCCGCCGAAGTCGAGTTTGCCCATCAGTAATCCGTCTTCTTCGTAGATATCGACGATTTTTCCTGGAACCGCTAGGCACATGGCAGCCATTCCTTTCTCCTCCCCTTTTCCAACACTGCGGCGGCTACCGCCACTTGTCCGAGCGCGAGCCCTCCGTCGTTCGGCGGAACCTTATGATGTGTCAGAACCTTGAATCCGTCGGCCGAAAGCCGTTCGACGGTCTCGGTGAGCAGGCGCACGTTCTGGAAACAGCCTCCGCTCAGCGCGACGTCACGGAGCCCTGTCGTCCGGCGGATACGGCGGCAGGTCTGGTGGATGAGCGCCGCCATCGTGCTATGGAAGCGGCTGGCGATCACAGGAGCAGGCGTGTGGATCACGAGGTCGTCCACCACGCCCCTGATGATCCCACGCGTCCCGGCGATAAACCCGTTCCCTTGATCGTGGAAGCAGATGGGATAGAGATCCTTCTCGGTTCTCTCCTCTGCCAGCAGCTCCAATTCGATCGCCGCTTGCGCGTCATACTGGACCTCGTCTCGCACTCCCACTAAGGATGCGATACCGTCGAACAAGCGGCCGGCGCTGGAGGTGAGCGGCGTATTGATCTGTTTGGCGATCATCCACTTGACCACCGGCGATACCCGGTCCTTCATGCGATGAAGGAACGGGAGGTCGAGCCGGGCCATCGCATCCCCGTAGGCGTGATAGAGACATGCGGCAGCCATGCGCCATGGCTGGTGGATGGCCTGTTCTCCGCCAGGGAGCGGTAGTTCGCCCAGATAGGCCAATCGGTCGAAGCGGTGATACTCCGTGAGCAAGAACTCCCCGCCCCAGATGTGCCCGTCCGTCCCATAGCCGGTTCCATCGAACGCCACGCCAATAACCGGACCGTCGTGACTGTTTTCCGCCATGCAGGCGGCGATATGCGCATGGTGATGCTGTACCGGGATCTGCGGCAGCCCTCTCAACGAGCGGGCATACTGTGTCGACAGATAGCCGGGATGGAGATCATGAGCGACGGCCTCGGGATCGACGCTGAAGAGATTTTTTAAATGCTCCACGCCGGCTTGGAACGACTTATAGGTCCGGTAGTCGTCGAGGTCGCCGATGTGGTGACTGAGGAAGGCGTAGCGACCTCTTGCCAGTGAGAAGGCATTCTTCATCTGGCCGCCGCAAGCGAGCAGCGGAACCGGGACGGGTTGTTTCAGGGAAATGGGGAGTGGGGCATAGCCTCGCGAACGGCGCACGAACTGCTCTGTTCCTTTGACGACTCGAATGACGGAATCGTCACAGCGCATGTGAATGGGACGATTGTGAACCAGGAAATAATCGGCGATGCTGGACAGATGCTCGATGGCCTCCTGATCCTTGTAGGCAATCGGCTCGTCGGTAAGATTTCCGCTCGTCATCACCAACGGACTACGCAAGGCTTGCATGAGCAGATGGTGTAGCGGCGTGTAGGGAAGCATCACACCGAGGTATCTATGGCCTGGAGCCACAGCTTCAGTTCCGTAGCAGTCGTCTCGTTTCTGCAGTAGGACGATCGGACGGGCCGTAGACGTCAGCACTTGTGCTTCATGTGCACTGATCCAGCACAGTCGGTTGGCTGCCTCAAGTGATGGCACCATCACGGCCAGAGGCTTGGCTTCGCGATGTTTCCGTTTCCGCAACTCCATCACGATGTCGTTGCGCTGCGCATCACAGGCGAGGTGGTAGCCACCAAGTCCCTTGATGGCGAAAATCAGACCGGCTTTCAGGCAGATCGCGGTAAAGGCTACTGGATCATTGATGGGGACAACGGTTCCAGATGAATCGGTCACCTGGAGCTGAGGACCACAGACGGGGCAGGCCGTCGGTTGGGCGTGGAATCGGCGATCCAGAGGATTGTCGTATTCTGACTTGCAGGCGGGACACATCGTGAATCCGGCCATCGTGATCCGTTCCCGGTCGTATGGCACATCGGTGACGATCGTGAAGCGCGGCCCGCAATTTGTGCAGTTCAGAAACGGATAGCCGTAGCGGCGGTCTCTCGGATTCGTGAGTTCACTAAGGCAATCCTGGCACATTGCCGTATCCGGGGCGATAAATACGGCTGCTTCCTCATGGACCACGCTACGTTCAATGGAGAATCCACGATATCCCGCAATGGGGGCAGATCCGACTTCGATCTGTTCGATGCTGGAGAGCGGCGGCGCTTCTTTGACGAGTTGATTGACAAATTGGTCCAGGATGAGAGGATCTCCTTCAACGTCGATCACCGCTCCCTTGGAGTCATTCCGAACAATACCCTTGAGTCCTAATCGAGACGCCAGCCCATAGACATAGGGGCGGAATCCCACTCCCTGTACGATTCCTTGGACGGTGATCGTGTGGTGGACATCGTGACCCACAGGCCCTCCTTGGCCGGTAGGATCGTTTCAAGAAGGATCTAATGGAAATGTCCTTGCCAGCTTATCCTTGAGCATCTCCACGTCGATCGGCTTTCGTATCCACCCTTTAACACCTTGTGCCATCGACTCCGAAAAACTTTCCTGATCCGAGGTCTCGGACATCATGATGACGGGAATGCCCGGGTGCCGTGTTCTCATTTCTCGGAGCACTGCCATGCCATTCATCCCAGGCATGTTCAGGTCCAGTAAGACGAGATCGAGTCGCGAGCGTCCCGCTTCCAGTGCCATGGTGGCGAGTGCCGAACAGCCATCCGTGAAGGCGAGGGCTTCATGACCGAGGACACGAACCAGCTCGCTCAGGACGTTACAGATCGATCGATCATCGTCGATGATCATGATGCGTCGCTCCATGTACGGCCCTCCGTTCCAGTGAAGGGAAGGGTTGCCGTTCTTGCCGTGTAGATGAACGCCTCGCGGCGCAGATGAATGTCTCCGCGGCGACTGAGCACGTCGATTGCCAGAAACACCTGAGACCAACTGAGTTCGGGTAATTCATCACACAGCTCTTCCACTGTGAAGCTCCGTTCCTCTTGGAGTTTCTCAAGAATGACTCGTTCCGTGTCCGTCGGGCTTTGAACAGATATTCGGCAAGACAGATTGTTGTGCCATCTCTCAGTCCTTCCCGCACATGTCCGTCCTTGGAGGACATGTTGACAGCCTTAATGATTCCCGATACCAGCTGAGGAAGACTTGCTGGGGTCAATCGCCTCAGTGACGGGCGATTCAATCTTATACTCTGGGTATCCGTGAACCTTCGGAAGACGTCCTGCTCCTAATGACTCAATTATTGGATCGGCTTCCAATTTCTGCGCTGATTCTCGATCGTGGTATCGAGCAGCCTCCTCCAATGCCATATCCTTTTGATTCGCCTGTTGGCCCGTGTCATGCGTCAGCGACTGTTCCGTGACGGGATCCTTCATGGGTGCCATCGGATGACCTGGATGCTTGGGGAGCAAGGCAGGATTCGCCGTTGCGAGGGACATGCCGACTATGATGCCGCTACATGCGATGCCTATGGTCAGTGTCCATTTGGTCATGGCTGTCTCCTTGAGGCTTTCTGAAGGAAGACATATGAATTGCTCCAGCTCTTTCTTACATACCTGTCGGCAATCTCGCTCGATTTGGTTTCCTCGCTGGAGGTTGCCCTTGACGTCGATTCGCCAAGATGACCGGATCAACCATCTCTCCACAGTGAAGACAGTTCCACGCCCGAATCGGTTGTGTGTTCCGTGTATCTCCCCAATCTCCATAGCTTACCGAGTACATCAATCCGCGACAGCGCGGGCAGTGAGAAGGAGGAAACATGACCGCTTCATCTTCGCCCCGCGACCGAGAGACCCCGTTGCCCATGCTTGCCTCTTTCTCAACTTTTCATGGTTGGCTCTCTGTCATGGAGGCGGTTTGTTCTGTAGTTGCTCTTTCATGAGGCTTCTGTATAACCCTGAGTTGCCTGAAGACAGGTTACCCTTAGCCTGGATAAGGATTCGATACCTGGGTAAGCTCGTTCACATCAGGAAGGCGTAAAGATTAATCGATTGAATCGTTCGGATCAGGCAGATAGAGAACGTTGGACGGATAAATCGCAAGGGCACCTGGCTCCAGAATTAAGAATCCAAGTCGGTGCAAAAACGGTAGCCGACACCGGGATCTGTTCGAATGAACTGCGGACGGGTTGGATCTTTCTCGAGTTTCTTTCTGAGTTGACCGACGAACACTCGGAGATACTGCGATTGTTCCGCGTAGGCAGGCCCCCACACTTCTTGTAGCAGCATCCGATGCGTGAGGACCTTGCCCTCGTGCTCAATCATGTACTTCAAGAGGTCGTACTCCGTGGGCGTGAGTTTGACCGAGAGGCCGTCGAGCGAAACTTCACGGCGATCGAAGTTCACCGAAAGATTCCCGGCCACAAAAACAGGCTGCGCGCTGTGCGCACCTGCCGCACGCCGCAACAATGAATGTATACGGGCCAACAACTCCTCCATTCCGAAGGGCTTGGTGATGTAGTCGTCCGCTCCCCCTTCGAGTGCGTCGACTTTATGCCGTTCTTCGCCGAGCACCGACAACACGATGATCGGCACCGGGGAGGATTCACGGATCCGACGAACCACGTCGACGCCGTTCATCCCCGGCATCAGCACATCAACGATCATGAGATCGGGATGACGGTTATAAAAAGAGCTGATCGCAAGCGGGCCCGAGTCTACGGTCTCCACCGCATAGCCTTTGCTTTCCAGGCTTATCTGGAGTGATCGACGGATCTGCGGCTCGTCATCAACGACCAGGATTCTCGCTCCTTGAGCCTTCATCGCTTCCTCCACGTGTTACGCATGCGCCACCGCCTGTGCCGAGATCGGCATGGTCTTGATCAACGGCAATCGAAATGAGATCGTCGTCGCTTCTCCCGGAACAGAATGAGCGACGATCGAGCCGCCATGCGTTTCAATGATGCTCTTGCAGATCGCCAATCCAAGGCCAAGGCCGGGAGTCGCTGCCGAACGCCCTGAACGCACTCGGTAGAATCGCTCAAATATTCGAACCACTTCATCAGAATGCAGACCTTCCCCAGCGTTCGAGACGCCGACTTTCAGACTGTCTCCCGTCAAAGAAGCGGTGAGTCTTATCGGAGAACCGGGAAATGAAAATTTGATGGCATTGTCGAGCAGGTTCACGAGGACTTGTTGGATTTGTAGTCCATCGATGAAGAGAGGGGGAAGGTTCTGCGCGAGCTGGACCTCCAACGGGTGTTGTGTGCTGATTCTCTTCACTCGACGAATGGCTCCTTCTACCAGTTCATCCATGATGTGCCACTCTTTCTTCGGGGTGAGCACCCCTGCTTCGATGCGGGACATGTCGAGAAGATTGCCGATCAGCCGATCCAAGTAATCAATCTCTCGGTCAATACTCCGAATTAATTCCTTGCGAACTCCTTCAGTATGAACCGCAGCGTCATCCTGGAGGCTGTACAGCATTGTCTTAATGGCCGTCAAAGGCGTCCGCAGATCGTGCGAGACGGAGGAGATCAAGGCTGACTTGAGGGCATCGCTCTGACGCAAGGCGTCCAAGGTAGCCTTTTGACTTGCCAGCAAGGCCTTCTCGGTCTGCAGAAAACGCCAGGTGAGGATCGAAGCAATCGCAATGACGAGCAGAGCAGCCACAACTTCCCGCCAAATGAGTTGCTCGAGGCGTTTTGATGAATGCTGGGTCAAGAGGATAACCGCGTCATTGGCAGTCTCGACCAGCTTAGCATTGTGAACGAGCAGCGCATCACGCGCGTGCTTCTGCTGGGCGGGGCTCATCGGTGTCCGCAGAAAACGATCTGATTCGACCACGAAAGACTCCAGCAGGCGCTCCTGCTCGATGAATCGAGCCCGAATGTCATCGGTTGGCGCGTGCGGAACGGAAACCTCTGTGTCCAAGTCAAAGTAGGGGGAGATGGGGCCGCCGTGAATGAGCGACGTCAGGCGTTCACGTAACGCTGTACGCGTGCGAGCATACTGAGTGTCGACTCCTTGGGCAAACAAGATCACCTCTTCCATATGACGCTCCAGTAGCATCCGTTGTCGCCCTGCTGTGTCGATCATGACAGCATCAGACTCACGACTCTGGCTGATGGAGAGGGTAAGAGGGACGATCGAGAGCACAGCGATGATGAGTAGACCAAGAATACCGGCGATCGTCCACGTGACACTTGGCGGTTTTGTATTCCGATCATGGGGACTGCCGCCCATAGCAGCCTCCGTTCTTCTGCAATCATACCAACTATTGAGAAGACGGCTCTAGAGTCTTCCCCTCAATGTTATTAGACGAAAAGGTAACCATAATCTCTGTTCTCAGAATGTGGCCAGAATCATGTCACATTTAGTTTTTGGATGGATGAAGACCATAATTATCTATTTGTAATGGTATAGATGACTCTTATAGAGACTTCTCAAGTGCGTACATCGTTCATTCGAAACCATAAGGAGGACACCATGAATAGTGTAGGTCTATCGAAAGCAGGAGTTCTATCCGTTATCGCTGCGGCGGTACTGCTTGCGGTCCCGAACGGATTTGCCGCCGACGCTTCCGCTAAAAGCGGCGGCGTGGAACTCAAGCCCAAAACCATTATGCAAGAGAAGGTGAACGTAAAGGATTTGGATGAGGAGGTCTCGCATTTGGAAGTCGTGGATTCGAAAGGCAACGCGTACCTCCTGATTCCGCTCAAAACGACCGGAGGAAACAAACCGGTCGTGGCGGAAGACGGAAAGATCATCGTGGAGTATGTGCACCCCTATTCTGGGCGACTCGGTAATTAAGCAAGGTCAACGAGGAGGGACATAAACGTCCCTCCTCGCATCTCAGGCAGTGGAGCGGGCACGGCAATATGTCAAGACATCACCTTTCATGAGGGAAAGAAGAGCCATGAAGCGCGAAAACGGTAAGGATCGCAAGACAAAAGTCAACGGATCGACACCAGACAATGAGGTCCTGTCGATTCAAAAACGGATCGCCCTGCGTGCATACGAACTGTATCTCCAACGTGGCGGAATGGACGGCCACGCAGAGGATGATTGGTTGCAAGCAGAGCGGGAAATACTGCTGAATCAGGTACGGTGAACTCACGATCGATCATGGACTCTTGGGCATGGAGCACCACGGGTACGATCATCGAAAGGAAGGGACGACCATGACATCTAGAAGGCAGTTCTTGGCCGCCACCGCCGTCTTGGGCGCCGCAGGCCTCGACCTTTTCAGCACGGCTCGCGTACTGGCCTCATCCAAAGAAGATCGTGACCGATTAACTCCGATTAACGTCATCAACATGATGAAGGACGGCAATGAGCGGTTCCGAAGGGGACTGCGCGTCAATCGCGATTTTCTGCGGGAACAGCGGGAGCGAGCCGCCGGGCAGTATCCGGTCGCCGTGATCTTGAGCTGCATAGACTCCCGCGCTCCCGCCGAGCTTATTATGGATTTGGGCATCGGGGATGTCTTCAACGCTCGAGTCGCCGGCAATGTCGCGAATCCCGATATTCTCGGCAGCCTAGAGTTCGCCTGCCACGTAGCCGGAGCGAAGGTCGCGCTCGTACTCGGTCACTCGTCGTGCGGCGCGGTCGTCGGGGCGATCGACGGCGTCGAGCTGGGCCAGCTCACGGGCCTCCTCGGTCGCATTAAACCCGCGGTGGCTGAAACCTCATACGACGGACCTCGCCGGTCAAGCGATGTCGCGTTCGTGGAGCGAGTCGCGCGTGCAAACGTCGAGCGAACAATCGGCGTCATACGTAAGGAGAGCGCAATTCTGCGCGAACTCGAACACAAAGGAGCTATTGCGATCGCCGGAGCGATGTACGATCTCCGAACCGCAACCGTCTCATTCTTGCCCCCCCACGAGGGGTAGAGATGAGACGAGGAACCGGCATATTCGGTGTACGCTGATGCCGGAAAACTGGACGGCAACAGAACCTCTTGATGAGAGAGGAGGTGTGCAATGGTGAGAACATGTGCTTATCTGCTGATGGTGTTTTGGTTGTCCGCACCGACGGTGGCTTCAGCAGGGAGACTCCCATACTCCGGCAACCCCTGGACCGCCCCTGACACAGTCAATGTCAGTAGGATTGAGGCCAACTCATTGATCCACAAGATGGTCGAACGCTATCGGTGCGAAGACTCCGAAATGAACGCGAACGCACCGAAATCATTCATCCTCAAAGTGCAGCAGCGCCCGGACCTCGGAGGTAAAGGGATTTACAGCTACAGCAGTGACGAGCTGCTCAGTGGAACCTGGGGAGGAAAATTGACGGGTGAACGTGAAGCTCGGGACCGTTCCAGTGACAGGGACACGAAATCCTATAGTGATTTTCTAGGTCCATCATTCGATATTCCCGATAGCGTCGACGGCCACTCTGGTGCGGTCGACCCGTGGTGGGGTCGTCGGTCGTCAGCAGATCCGATGGTCC
The DNA here is from genome assembly GCA_002083365.1 of Nitrospira sp. SG-bin1. NCBI lineage: Bacteria > Pseudomonadati > Nitrospirota > Nitrospiria > Nitrospirales > Nitrospiraceae > Nitrospira > Nitrospira sp. SG-bin1. Next base: position 76,764 of record LVWS01000044.1, read on the forward strand.
AGGACCTGAGCCATATGGATGGTGGTGGCTTTTCTTCACCGGGTCATGCCGGTGGCTCTGCCCCCGGCTATCATGGAAGGTAAAGAGATGCTGGTGCGCCCCATCCTGACCGTTGAGGCGCTCGGCTGCGGCTATGACCTATTCACGCATATGAAAGGTAGCAGAGCAAAGACGAATTTGACCTCGATGAGTCCTATGATCGGTTCAATGAGTCGGACTTGTCAAAGGAATTGAGCCGGGAACCCTTAGAGCGATAGCGCTTTCCTGAGGAGGAACACATGAAACGACCCGCTCGGAACATAGCAGAAATCGTATTCGCGGTCGGACTGTTACTGATGGGGACCGCGTGTGTGGCGATTGAAGCGGGGCATGAAGGTGTGCTGGTCGAACAGCCGTTTATTTTTGGTCATGGAGGAGTTGATCCGGTTCCTAGCAAGACGGGGCGCGTCTGGGTTGTGCCGACAACCAAAGCGATCCATGTCGATGTCAGGCCGATCCAGTACTCTGAGCATTTCGACATTATCTCCGCTGAGAACGCCCCGGTGTCATTTGACGCTTTCCTCATTGCCAACGTCGTCGAGGGTCGGTCTCCCGATCTCATCGCCAAGTATGGCCCGAATTGGTATCAGAACAACGTGAAAGAAGCCTTCCGGACCTTTGTGCGGGAAGAAGTACAAAAGTATCCGCTGTTCCAGTTGACGACTGATCCGACTACGCGTAACAAACTGCAGGATGCCATTGCGCGTGAAGTACAAACCAAGTTGGTCGACAAGCAAAACATTCCGATCCGGCTGAACCGCATCGTGGTCGGCAGCATTATGCCACCGAAAGGGGTGGTGCAGCAGACGACTGAGACCATCGTGCAGGAACAGCGGAAGATTACGATGGCGGAATTCCAAAAGGCGGAAGAAGCGCGCGAAAAAGCAGAACGGCAGCGCGGCATCGCAGACCGGGCCTATCGGGAGTCGCTGGGACTATCAGCGACGGAGTTCGTGGATCTGCGCCGCATCGAAGTGCAAAAGGAGATCGTCCAGCATGCTCCTTCGGCTCTGACGGTCATCATGGGCCTCGAACGCACCGCTATCAACATGCCCAATATGCCCCCGTTAGGAGGAGATAAATAGACCTCGACGACTGGGCCGAATAGGACGGCTGATGGTGTCTTCATGGGTATGATCACAAGGCGAGCCTATGCTCCTGTATTTGAACCGTGACCGCTAAGAGGCAAATGACTCACATGGCGTCACCAACACCAATTCATCTGCCTCTGAACTCAGGATAAGAACGTCACCCGGCTTCGGGATATTTGCCGGACCAATGATCGGAAACGAGAACTTGATTCATATGGACTGATGATCCCTTCGCCTAGTTTTGAGTCGTTTTGTATTGCTTTTTGTTTATAAGGTCTGCGTCTATTCTTCGTTTTCGGGACAACTCGAACAGATGTGCATTGATTCGCAGTGATTACTGCGGGTGCTGCAGCACATGACAACGTGCGAGGCGTGCGCCAACGCACTCCAATCTTCGCACGAAGCGAATCTCTGCACAATCGCTCCTCCTCATAGAAGCCGTACGGTCATAACTTCCAATAAATCTGCCCCGATATTCCTGCTCACAGATTGGAACACGATTTGCTCTAGGACAGGATCACGAATCCCATCGTTGTGGTGGGTTTCCACTTCACTAATGAAAAAATGTTGCCTCATCACATTGGGAGGCATCCGTGCTCGAGCAATTCTTTGATAACTTCTTGCACAATCTCTTCAAGCCATTGCTGCTGTTTTTTTATCTGGGATTTCTGGTACCGCTCCTGAAAGTGCCCTTTGAGTTTCCTTACGCCATTTATAAAGGTCTGATCATTTATCTGTTGATTTCGATTGGCTGGCATGGAGGCGAAGAGCTGGCGTCCCTTTCGGCGGGGGATCTGGGTCGCGCCAGTGGATTCATGGTTGTGGGGTTTCTGGCCAATCTTGTGATCGGTGTCGTGGCGTATGTCGTGCTTCGCCGGACGAATATCCGTCAAATTGACGCGGCGGCTGTGGCCGGCTATTACGGTTCCGATTCGGCGGGAACGTTTGTTACCTGTCTGGGCGTCCTGACTGCCTCCAACATCGCCTTCGCAGCTTATATGCCGGTCCTGCTCGCCGTCATGGAAATCCCGGGCTGTCTGGTCGCCCTGGCGCTCGTGGCCCGCATGCGGGCAACCGGTTTGATGGATGCGTTAGGGAATATGCCGGGCGAGCCCGGATATGATCCTTCTGCGAGGCGCTTGGATGGGAACGGCCAAATCGACGAGCTTGACGAGCTCGACGAAACCAAAAAATCCGCACGAGCGACAGGACCTAGCTCTGCCCGGGCGGTGGAGCCGTCGAGATTGCAAGACAACGTCAAAGCTCCCGGTATCTTCAGCAAGGGAGTGCTCCACGAAGTCTTCTTGAACTCGGGCCTCTACTTATTGTTCGGCGGCATCGTCATCGGCTTCGTGTCCGGCCTGCAGGGTGCGAAAGTAACCGGCGCCAATGATCAATTGTTTGTTCAGTTGTTCCCGGCCGTCCTATGCCTCTTCCTTATCGAGATGGGCATGACGGCATGCAAGCGGCTCCAAGACGTGCGGACCGCAGGCTGGAAATTCGTTCTATTCGGATTGATGGCTCCCAATGTCTTCGCCGTATTCGGCATCCTGGCCGCGCACGGGTACAGTTTGTTTCTTGGGCATCCGTTTGAAATCGGCACCTACGCTCTTTTCGCCGTTCTCTGCGGGTCGGCCTCGTATATTGCCGTTCCTGCGATTCAACGACTCGCCATTCCGGAAGCGAGTCCAACCCTTGGACTGGCCGCCTCGCTTGGCCTAACCTTTTCTTACAACGTCACGATCGGCATACCGTTGTACATCCTCATCGCCACGGTCATGTCCACGACGATGCCCGTGAGATAGTCGAAGGACGCTACTTTTGCAACGTCTCTATCGCTGCCATCTCTGCGAGGCGGTAGGGAGCGCACATGTTCTGTAGACCTAGTCCGGCCTTTCCAGATCAACGATGACACAAGCCTCACTGAGGGATTGCAGATCTACTCGCGCCCGTTTCATGAACGAACTTTGACTCGTATAGTGGTTAGTAGCCAGAGAACTGTCCGGCTATGATATACATTGCATTTTTAAATGTATTACGACTTTATTATCTATTTGTAGATGTATAGTACATCTTATACAGTTCATTAGACGCACATGTCGTTCAATCAAACCATAAGGAGAGGACCATGAACGTAGCAGATATGTCGAAAGTTGGACTTCTATCCATTATCACTATGGCGTTCTTGCCCACAGGACCGACCGGGTTCGCGTCCGACCAGCCTGGGAAAATCGGCATGGAACTCAAGCCTAAGGCTGCCATGGCAGGGAAGCTGAACGTGGAGGATGTGGACGAAGAGGTGTCGCACTTGGAGGTAGTCGATTCGAAAGGCAACGCCTATCTCCTTATCCCGCTCAGAACGGCTGGAGTTAATAAGCCGGTTGTCGGTGAAGATAGAAAGGTCATTGTGGAGTATGTGCACCCCTATACGGGACGATTGGGTAATTGACCAACGTCGTCCAGGCGGAACGGAAGGCGTTCCGCCATGTATCTCAAGCAATCACGTCGCACGGAAAGAGGTCGAGTAAATCAATAAGGGAGCGGCGCATGAAAGGGGCGAGCCGAAGAGTGACGAGCCGAAGAGTGATAAGCCGGAAGGGAACGGAGTGGTACTAGAAGACGATGACCAGTTCGATCTAGACGGAATCGCCCTGCGCACATACGAGCTGTACCTCCAACGTGGTGACGTGGATGGGCATGCCGAGGATGATTGGCTGCAAGCGGGAGCAAGAGATCCTCTGAGAAGCGCGTGACTGAACGGCGGCTGCGTCGGCTCACCTGTATGGAGATCGGGTCAGCCACCGTAGCTTCCCGTTCATCAGAGCTCTTGAGAACCTCTCTGCAGCAGGGAGCGAACGATACGGCTCTTTCATACCGCATGACAGGAGAAGAAGTATGGTCATGAACAACGTTCTTGTTGTTCTAATTTTCGTTTTTCTCGCCGGGTATACGGCTCCGGATGTCTCGCGGGCGGACAAACACGTCCTTGGTCCACTAGAGGCAGAGAGGCGATCACCCGTACGTGCTGAAGCTGAAACAATTATCGGACCGGTCCCGAGTGAGCAAGGTTTGTCGCGGCGCGGGAAGCAGCCGGCCTGGAATGGAATGAGCTTGGTACATCCGGATCCGCATCATCTTCCCGGCAGCGAGCCGCACCACCCTACTTTTTACCGGAACAACCATGTGCCCGACGGTGCAGCGTTCATGTTCAGTTGGCCGTTTGAGGGTCTGACAACACCTGAAAATGCGAACTTCAACCAGGAAAATGAGTGGGCGGGTTCGTATTCAAGGTGACGTGACGGTACTGACTCTCGTGAGTAACTATCTGTCGAGGCCTAGATTCCACTCCATGTAGAGGGGCATACACGATGACGAATCCAGACGTCGGCAGGAGACGACTCCTTCAAACGGTTCTTTCAGGAACGGCCCTTGTGGCAGCCACGGGAATCCAGCTTGCCTCCGCCCGAACGTTTTATGCCCAAACCATGCCGAGTCCCGATGAAGCTCTGCATGAATTGTTCGCAGGCAACCAGCGCTTTGCCGCGAATCAACCGAGATCGATCACGCACAATTTGATCATCAGGAAAGAGCGTACGGTCAATAAACATGAGCCGTTTGCGGCAGTCCTTGCCTGTGCCGATTCTCGCATACCCGTGGAGCCGGTGTTTGATCAAACGATGGGTCATATCTTTGTCACGTGGGTGGCAGGTAATGTGGTGAATCCTGAAATTGCGTCCAGCCCCGAATTCGGCGTAGCGGTCCTTGGAATCAAAGCGCTTCTTGTGATCAACCATAGTAACTGCAGGGCCTTGAGAGCCGCGATGACGACCGATAGCGTCTCCGGACAAATCAGTGTGTTATATCAGCGCATCTATCCGGCAATAGAACAGTCCGGCGTTAATATCGATAAAGCCATTCAAGCCAATGCATCGAGTGGACTCTCGGTAGCCGTGAAGTCGTATGAAAGATCAGCCGACTTTTGATTTCGATTTGCTGTGCATCGGAAGCGGACCGGCCGGACAGCGCGCTGCTGTCCAAGCTGCCAAACTCGGTAAGCGCACGGCGATCGTGGAGCGAGGTCACCTCATTGGAGGGGTCTGTGTCGACACGGGAACAATTCCTAGTAAAACGTTCCGTGAAGCGGTTCTGGCAGTGATGGATGGAACCGGATTCGAAGAAGGGTTTGGCCGCCCCGTCGCCCGGTCTCGCCCCAGCGCGCAGGCGCTCATGGCACGAGTCGCCGAAGTCGAATACAGACAAGCCGAGATAATCCGGGACCAACTTCAGCGCAACGACGTGACCGTTTTCATGGGTGAAGCCAGCTTTCAGGATTCTCATACGGTGACGGTGACTAGAGATGGCCAAGCTGCGACAGTGCAAGCAGCCAACATCCTGATCGCCGTCGGAACGGTGCCGGCACCGCCGCCTGGCATGCTCACGGAATCGAAGCTTGTCGTCACGAGTGATGAGCTGCTGCAGATCACATGTCTCCCGCGACGATTCTCGGTGATAGGGGCCGGCGTCATTGGGATCGAATATGCCTCGATGTTCGCAGCGCTCGGTATAGACGTGACCGTTGTCGACAAGCGGGAGCGTCCATTGGAGTTTCTCGATGGAGAACTGGTCGACGAATTACTCCACCAAATGCGGAATGCCGGCATCACCTTTCGACTAGGAGAAGCGGTGGAGCGGCTTGAGGCCGTCGCGAAGCCATCTCCAGGCGTCGTGATCTTTCTGGAATCAGGCAAGCGACTGGTCTCAGATCTGACGCTATTTAGTGCGGGGCGGCAGGGTGCGACTGATCGATTGAATCTGTCCGCCGCAGGACTCAAGGCGGATGAGCGCGGACGGTTGAGGGTCGACAGTGAATACCGTACGAGCGTCCAGCATATTTTAGCCGCCGGAGATGTCATTGGATTTCCCAGCCTCGCAACCACCTCTGCCGAGCAGGGCCGCCTTGCCGCTTGCGCCGCGTTTGGCATAGACGCGGAGCCCATGGCGTCCCATTTCCCCATCGGGATCTACGCGATCCCCGAAGTATCGGCCGTCGGAGAACCTGAGCATGTGTTGACGACGAAGAAGGTCCCATACGAGAGCGGCGTGGCCCGCTATCGGGAGATCGCGCGCGGCCACATCATGGGCGATGACAGCGGTTTTCTCAAGATGCTGTTTCATCGAGAAGACCACCGTCTCTTGGGAGTTCACGCAGTCGGTACCGGCGCGACAGAGCTGATCCATATCGGCCAGGCTGTATTGGGGCTGCGAGGCGGTCTTGATTACTTTTTGTCGACCGCCTTCAATTATCCCACCCTGGCTGAATGTTACAAGGTCGCCGCATTGGATGCCTTCAATAAGCTTTCGGCATAAGAAGGAACCGACGGAATCTCCAGTCACAGGAATCCGCATACCGAGATGATCGTCAACCGTCTTATGGGACCATCGGGCACATGTTCGTCGGAATGGATCAGATCTATCATCGATTGCTAGGCGGCTCCATTCGCCAAACAGTCCTGCAAGCTGACTTCTTGAATAGAAAGGAGCACATTTATGAGACTCGTATGGCCCATTTTCAGCTGGCTTCTTATGCTTCCAGGTATCACCTGCGCCGGCCAGGCTGTGGAAGCGGATCCAGTCAAATTGCTCCCGGTTATCCCACTCAGCCTTGACGAACTTCATTCAAGGATTGATCGGACTCATCCGCTCCTCAGGGGGGCCGGAGCAGAAAAGACGATCGCCAGGGGACAGATGTTGAAGGCACTTGGTGCGTTTGAGCCGACTCTTGTGAACGACACGGAGCTTGAACGTTTTATTTCGAGCACCGAACCCGGCAAGGGCACTCAAACCGTCGGTTTTAACGACACGCTAGTCGAAGCGCTGCACCCATCGGGTTTTAGAGGCAGCGCCGGATTTCGTCAGGCGATCGGCGACGCGAGAATACCGGACCTGTCGTTCGGTGACGGGAATCAACAAGTCATTCTGGGCGGCTTTTTACCCTTGCTGAGAGGCCTGATGATCAACCCTGAACGCGCAGAACTACAGCGATCAGAGCTGGCCGACCCTCTCGCAGAAATCAAAATCTCTCAAACTAGACAAGGTCTTTTCTTGGCGGCGGCCCATCAATTCTGGGACTGGGTGTCGGCGGCCAAATTACTGGACGTTCAGAAGCGAGCCTTGACCGTTGCGGAAGATCGATATAAACAGGTGGAGGAGCGTGCAAAAGCCGGTGTGGTGGCTCCCATTGATGTCACGGAAGCCGGTCAGGAAGTACATCGGCGACGGGAAGTGACCATCGCCGCCAAGAGATTACTCGAGCAGGAGTCGTTCAAGCTTTCGATGTTCTTATGGGATAAAGGCTCTCCGACGACTCCGCCGTTGGATCGTGTTCCTGATTTTTCGATGGACAAACCGGTCCCGACCTTTGAAGAGATCATGGCACACAAGGTAGAAGCCATGAGGGAACGGCCGGAAGTGAAAGCGCTCGAGGTGGAGGCGAGGATCAACAACATTGACCTCGTGTTGGCGAAGAACAATCTGCTTCCAAGCCTCAATTTGGAGGCAGCACCGGCGCGTTCCCCGGAGAAATTTGTTCTCGGGTTGGGATACCGCTTCGGTGTCGAACTGAGAATCCCCCTGTTCCAACGCCGCAGTCGCGGTGAGGTGCTCCAGGCACAAGGCCAGGCGGAGCGACTGGTGGTGGCGCAACTGTACCGGGAAAACCAAGTCGTGGTCGATATCGACAATGCGCGGTCTGCGATTCAGCGAGCAAGAGAGCGAATAGAAGAGGCGTCGCAAGCTCTCCGTCTCGTTGAACTCGTCGAAGAAGGAGAGCGATATCGTTTCAGCATTGGAACAAGCAGCGTGCTGTTCGTCAATCTTCGCGAACGCAACACCATCGATTCACAAGGTCAGGTTATTCGGGCAAAGGCTGAGTACCACAAAGCCTTGGCCTTGTACCAGTGGGCCATTGGAGCATGGGCGAAAAGCCCGCACGAGGCCGTGCGAATCAGTTACCGCTAAGAGATGATCTAACGACGACCGCGGCTGCGTTTTCGCCGGCGTGAAGAACAGCAGACTTCCATCTGAAGTCGGGAGAGTCTTGTGTCTCGACGGCGTGAATCTCTTTGATCAATAGTCATATGACCAAATCACCGGGAGCAACCCATCCGAACCTCTTTCAAGTCCTCAAGCACCTCGGAATGTTCTTTCGACTCGAGCGCAGAATTCTGGTTCTCGTCGTCTCCTATGCACTCGTGATCGGGCTCTTCTCACTGATCGTTCCCTTGACGGTTCAGGAATTGGTCAATACGTTTTCCTTTGCCATCCAACCGGTCATGATCGCCACGCTGGCCATCATTATGGTCGTCGTGCTGGCGGTAGTCGGAGCATTCCGAGCACTCCAGTACTATGCCGTCGAGGTGCTCCAGCGTCGACTCTTTGTCAGGACTGCTTTCGCGATGGCCCAAAAACTCCCCATGGTGTCATTACAAGGGTTCAGACCTCGGGTATCAAACTACTTTATGGAAACGGCGTTCATGCAGCGCGCATTGTCGGTCCTGCTCGTGGACCTGATCCATGTGCTGGTCGGCGGCATGATCGGCATGACGATTTTGGTGTTCTATCATCCGTACTTCGCCCTTTTCGATATCATGTTGCTGCTCGGGTCCGGCTTCATCTTCTTCGTGCTCTCTCGCGGAGGGCTGCGGACCACCATCGAAATGTCTCACGCCAAATATGATGTTCTGCACTGGATTCAGGACATCTCGAGGAACTTGCTGCACATCAAAGCAACCGACAGCCGAGCATTGCTCATGGAGAAGACCGATGACCTTGCGAAGAAGTATATGGAATGCCGACGGGCGCGATTCGCCGTCCTTTTACGCCAATTTATCGCCTCGGTAGGGGGACAAGCCCTGGCTCACAGTGGCGCCCTGGCCCTAGCTGGCTGGCTCCTGTCCAGTGATCAGTTAACTCTCGGCCAGCTGGTGGCGGTGGAGGTGGTGGTCGGGAGCCTGCTCGTTAACTTTGATGCCGTAGTCAAGAGTATGGGACAGGTGTATTTTTTCTTCACGGCTTTGGAGGAACTGAATGCGTTCTTCGCGCTTCCGAAAGACCAGCTCCATCTGCCTCCGACAGCATCGGTAACCTTGCCGGATCCAAAAATCCATGGCATCCGAGTCACCTGTCAAGGATTGGGCATGGTCAAGGACAGTCTATCGCTGTTCGACAATCTTGACCTGGATGTCGTTGCCGGCGAAAAAGTTGCGATTTACACCAAGACGACGATGGCTCGAATGTCCTTGGCCAAAGTCTTGGCCGGCCTCGAAGTGCCGACCTACGGTCTTGTTTTCTATAACGACGTTGATCTCCGACATCTCGACCTGAGGGTCATCAACAGGTGCCGTGGCTTTATGATCGATTCGCAGCTGTCACTGATTGACGGGACCATTGCGGACAATATCGTCTGGAGACGTTCCTATGTCTCCTACGACGATGTCCGCTGGGCGCTGGGATTGACTCAGCTTCAAGAAGAGGTCAGAACCCTTCCGCAAGGCATCAATTCCCACATCAGTGCTCTCGGAGAGATTCTTGCGCCAACTCATGTGTTGCGCATTCTCCTCGCACGCGCCATCCTGGGTCGTCCGCAACTCCTGGTCTTCGACGGCATGATTCATGACATGCAACCTGCGCTGCGAGACAGTATCCTACAGCGAATCTGCTCGAAAGATGAGCCCTGGACGGTGATTTTCGTCTCGAACGATCCTAAGCTCACTTCCTATGTCGATCGCCGCATCACACTTGATGATTTCGCCCGCCAAGTACCGATGTTGCCTTCTTGAACATTCCCTCATATCAGTACCACTTGCGCCGATCCGCATGAGACCTGCGCGTCTCAGAATGATTATTTCGAGCCCCGCCCCGCTTTTGGCAGAAGGATATCGATCACCGTGTGAGATCGTTCTAGATAATCGGGTGGAAATAAGTTGAAGCGGCGCCACAATTCATACCAGAGGGGCACGCGGTTTAAGATGACCCAACCCATCACCTTTGTACCCTGTCGCACATGAGATTGTTCCGGCCATGCACGATCATTGGGATCGGGGACGACCCAGAATCGGTAATTCCCTTTTCCATCGTCGACTTGATCGATAACTTTAATGATGCCGGAATAAGTACCGGCCATGAGTTCGGGCCAGGCCGGCAGGGGGATCGCAGGGATACCATAGAAGAGGATCTTGACCTTTCGCCCAACATTCAGCAAAGGGGCGTCCAGTCCATCCGCCGTCATCTCCACCGCCTTGTCCGTACTGGTAGGAGAGAGTCGGATCAACGTATCACCTTGGCGCACGGTCTCGCCGATGCCGACCTTGGCCATCTTGACGACGGTCCCGTCGATCGGAGCTAAAATCTTGCCGACCAGACGACGTTGTTCTGCGTTTGACAGGCGGAGCGAGACGTCGGCAAGTTGGTCGGCGACTCTTGCCGCTTCGGCCACCGAGGCATCGCGACCCGCCTCCGCATCGAGCAACCGCTGTAACATTTCCGCATTGACTTGGTCGCGACCGAAGCTGAGCGATTTCATCGCCCCTTCGGCTGCCTGTAGATTCGCACGCGCCCCTTCGAGTTCGGCCTGACTGGCCGTGTCTCCTTGGATGGCCAATTCCAGTTCTCGCTGGGACACCAGACCTCTCTTCGACAGTTGTCTATGCCGTTCGACATTCAGCGCCGCTGTCGTCGCGGCGATTTTGGCCGCCTCGACTTTCTGGTGCGCTTCGCGTACTTTGTTCCCGGCTTCGACCACGCGAGCCTCTGCCGATGGCACGGCGGCTTTCACGAGGTTTCGCATTTCGACGATCCGCTTATCCAGCTGATCGACCCTTGTGAGTGCTGCCTGCTGAGTCTTCTCCAGTGCTTTTTTGCGTTGATCCAAAAACACCAGTAAGTGAGGGGACATGAAATTGGGATCATTGTCCTCCAGTTCAAGAATAAGATGACCTTCTTTAACCTGGTCACCTTCCAATACATGCCATTTCTTGATACGGCCCGTAATCTGCGCCTCGATGTCTTGCGGCCGCTCGTATGGTGTATAGGCCGACATTTGGCCTGTCACGGTTATCGTCTGAGTCCAAGGAACGAAAATGAGGACCACCAGGAAAAGTAGGACCAACGTGACGGGGAAATACGAGGAAAATCTCCAGCCATCCGGAAGTTGAGTGGCCTTCCACGATTGCAGGTTGGTTGAGACAGCGAACCTGTCGAGGGCTACATCGTCCGATTCGACCTCGCCTTGAATGAGAGAGTGGACCTCCCTTTTCAGGTCCAGAGATGGATTCTCCACGGAATCGCCCTTGTTGCTCATGATAAATCAGTTGACGGCAAGCGGCCATTGAAGAAACCTGAAAGCTCTCATACGTTCATCATAGGAAGAACTTGTTTCCTCGTCAATTTGTCTTGGGATGCGATCGCTGGGAGGTTCGACCCTCGTCCGAATGATGACCGTGATCCCCTCGAATCCGCCACGAAGCGTGTCGACCCGCCGCAAAAGCTGTTGATAGCCTTCCGCAACCCCTGTGATCCTGCCTAACACATAGTCAGAGATGGGTCGATAGGAGTCCATCGGTTGTTCTGCAGTCGACGCTAATGTGGCACGCACGATCTTGTCGTACGGCAATGATGCCGACAGCTCGAAGTGAAGCTTCCCCTCCATTCGATTGGTCTTCAGCAGGTCTTGCGTGAGTGTTCAACCAACGCTGCAAGTCTTCCGAGTCCGCTCGCATGATATGAGACGTAATGATTTCCCGCTGCTTCAAGTGAACTTGTTCAAATTTATAGGCCTGATCAATGGCGGCAGAAAAAAGTGAATTTTGCATCAACAACAAATGATAGTAAGTCTCGATGTACACAATGGCATCGACGATGTCTTTCAGACGCGAGGGATCGTCTTGCGAAGCTTCCACACTGATCCAGTACCGTTCTCGCCCTTGGGTATCCGGTGTGATGTTCGTCACGACGCGGGTTTGCTCGCCATGATCGCACACCATCGGGCTGGGATTTATCGATACCGCCGTACTGTCGGGTCAACTTGTACAGACTATGCATCTATCCCGCCGACGAGGTTTCTCACGCTCGTATAGCCTTGCTGTAGGAGAAATCCAGCGGCGTCGGCACTTCGCATCCCGTGATGGCAGTACGCGACGATCTCCGCGTTTTGATCCAACATCGCGAGGGACTGTGGAAGGGTGCGAGCGGGATGAAGTGGGTTGCCCTCTAGCTTGGCGAGCGCGTATTCCCATGGCTCTCGTACATCGAGAAGAAACGGCTTATCTCCTTTGTCGACCCGGTCTTTCAGCTCACGAGGAGTAATCGTCGGTATCATCGCCTTCGCCTTCTCTCTTGAAGATTTCTCATGCGCTAAATGAGCTTCCACAACCGCATGTCGTCTTGGCTTGAGGGTTTTTGATCGAGAAGCCGGATCCCTGCACGCTGTCCAAATATTCGACCTCGGCGCCTTGGAGCAAAGGAGCACTCTGGGAATCCATGATGATCTTAAGGTCGCCTTGCTCGATCACAGTGTCGTCTTCGGCGATCTTGGCCTCAAATGCCATGCCATATTGGTATCCGTGGCAACCCCCGCCACGGACATAGATGCGTAATCCCACCGCCTCAGGTTCTTGCTGGATGAACTCACGAATCTTTTGTTCTGCACCCGATGAGATAGTCAACATCGCTAACTCCTTTCGTTGTCCGAATCACGAGATGAAGACGAGCGACAAATTACCGATCTCGGTCCACGACCGCACCGCAAGCTCCTGTTGGGCACTGCAAGAGCGGAGCAGCAGGAGCATGCCGAGAAATAGGCCAATGATGACTGGCCAGATCATCGATAGAGCACCGAGAACTAGGATGAGCGTTATCGCATCCAATGTATGTTGGAGGAGCGGGCTCTTGGTCGTGATCATCAGACCCTCTCCAGTCTCCTCTCGACTGGATCACACAAGTAATTGGATGCGGAGAGAGTCGTCAATGAAATCCCCGTTCGCACGTTGTGTTCCCAACTGTGCCAGGGGCAGGTGACGACTTTTCCCTCGAGTTCGCCTTCGCTCAGCGGACCACCGCGATGGGCACAGGTGTTGTCTAGGGCAAAGAAGGCCCGTCCCGTTGAAGATCGCGATAGACCGGCCGTTAATTTCCACGGCAAGACCGCTGCCAGGAGAAACTTCACTCATTCCGTCAATCCTGACGTACTCACCCATGACTGTCTCCGACTGTGTCTCCTCACAAAGCGAATCGGCAGTTTAACCTCGGACTCCGCTCCAGACCTTTTCAGGATGAATCTCCTTGTCTGGATTGAGCTGTTTTGCCCGTTCAAGCAGCACCTCTTTCGATTCCGGGTAGGCCGGATCCGAAATGCAACAGTTATCCACGGGGCACACGGCCGCGCATTGCGGCTCGTCGAAATGGCCGACACACTCCGTGCAACGCTCATGTGTGATGACATAAATGCTGTCACCGATGCCTTGCCCATCTCCCACGTGATGCCCCTTCGCTTCGGCGTCGCTGCGCGTTTCAAAAATAGCTTCGTTGGGACATTCCGGCAGACAAGCTCCGCAAGAGATGCATTCGTCTGTGATCAATAGCGCCATAAGACAATCTCCTCAACTTCCTCGAACGGTGATCGATTTTCTCAGCGAACATTCCACAGATGGCGGACCGCGAGGGGCAGCCTGGCACGGTCAATCATCGGCTGAGGGGGCGATCTCCTATGCTTCATAATGACGGGATCGAGTACCTCGCCGCAGATCAAGCAACGCCACGCCACGAATCGGCACTGCCCGGTCTCGTCCTGAATGTCGAGGTAATCGTCTTGCATCATGTATCCCTTGCAGCGAGGACAGTTCATCAGGTTCCCTCCATATCGACATTGGTATGGTCAGGGTTACACCGTTGTGTACTCCGATACTGTCGTGCGACTAGCGGTGTTCTTCTGCTGAAAGTCGGTCAATGCCGCCTTGATGGCATCTTCCGCCAAGACGGAACAGTGAATCTTGACCGGGGGAAGGTTCAGTTCCTGCACAATATCCGTGTTCTTGATCTTGGCGGCTTCCGCGAGCGTTTTCCCCTTGAGCCATTCCGTCGCCAAACTCGAACTGGCGATGGCCGACCCACAGCCGAACGTCTTGAACTTCGCGTCGACGATCGTATCATCTTGCACCTTAATCTGAAGCTTCATCACGTCGCCGCACTCCGGCGCTCCGACCATACCGGTTCCGACCTGGGGATCCGCTTTTGAAAAGCTCCCCATGTTGCGCGGACGATTGAAATGATCCACGACCTTCTCGCTGTACGCCATGATGCCGTCCTCCTTTGGTGACTCTAATACCGAAGGGTTTGAAACTGCTTAATGCCACAGAGCCCGCCCTTCCGCTTGGGCGACTCGTTCGATAACCTTTAAGCCGAGCCGAATGAGCCCGGTCTCGTCGACGAGGTGAACCAATCGATTAAATTCGATCGTCTCGCCCTCCATTTCTGTGCCCGTTGCTTCCTGTTGATCGAAACCTAATAGCAAGGGAGAATCCCCTGCGTGCATAGACGCGTCCTTCCTGGAGGAAATTTAAGACGGGTGAACCGTCTAATCCGTTCTTGTGCAGATCCAATGCCAATGACACTCAAAAAAGCGGATGCTGAAGCGTTTGATTTATTGGAAGTTTCTTGCAGGAAGATAGAGGAGATCAGCTGTAATGTTTCAGAATGAAACTGCTAATTTATAATATGCATATTATCAATTACTTATGAGTGTCAATTTGGAAGGAATAGGACCGTTTTGAATCAGATACGCGGAGCAGCTTGTAGTGTTTGATTCGCCTGAGAAGGGTTGATCGACTAAGTCCCAGTATTTTGCAGGTGCGCTTGTAGTCCCAGTTGGTTTGCTCAAGCGCCTGCACGATAGCTTCTTGTTCCAGGACGGCAAGGGTGGCTCCGCCATCTTTTTCATTTTCACTCGGTGACCTTTCTTGCCGAGACCGATCCGATAATAAGTAGTCGGGGAGATGTTCGGATCGGATGGTGTGGTCCGGGCATCGAATGAACGCATGCTCGAGGATGTTCTCTAACTCTCGTACGTTACCTGGGTACCGATGGGCCTCTAGGAGTTTCAGGGCTGGTCCGTCGATGTGCCTGACATTTTTGCCCATCGTGCGATTGAGTCGTGTAATCGAATGTTCGATAAGCGGCAGCAGGTCCTCCTTGCGCTCACGGAGGGAAGGGACTCGGATCGGGAACACCTGCAATCGATAGTAGAGATCGTCCCGGAATTTCCCTTCTTCAACTGCCGCGGCCAAATTCTTGTTCGTCGCTGCGACCACCCGCACATCAACTTTCACCGTCTTGTTCCCGCCGACTTTTTCGAACTCCGATTCTTGAAGTACTCTCAAGAGTTTGACCTGTGCCAGAGGAGTGATGTCCGCAATTTCATCCAGAAAGATGGTCCCCTTGTTCGCCATCTCGAATCTTCCCAGACGATCGCTAATGGCACCCGTGAAAGCGCCCTTGACATGGCCGAATAGCTCGCTTTCCAAAACCCCTTCTGCTAGGGCGGCACAGTTCACGGCGACGAATGGCTGATCTCGCCTGGGGCTCAACCGATGGATCTCACGGGCGATCAATTCTTTTCCCGTCCCGCTCTCTCCTTCAATCAGTACGGTTGCTTTCGCATTGGCAACCTGCGGCAGAAGATCAAGGATTCCTTGCAACGTTTTACTTCGCGCCACGAGGGGACCGCGTACCCTATTCCCAATCTGTTGCTCGAGCTTTGCCTTGAGCTCGTTGATTTGGCTTAAGTCACGATAGGTTTCGACAATACCGATCAAGTTTCCGGTCTCATCGCGGAGCAAATCCGTGTTCAAACTCACTGGAATCTTCCGACCGTCCTTGTTCTGGATGACGGTTTCGTAATTTCTGACTTTCTCTCTGTTCCTAATGGCGCGTTCCAAGATGCAGTCCGGAGTCGAGCAGATGGAACCCTGGACCAACAGATGGCAGCTCGGCAGTTGTGCCAACGGCTCACCCTCTTCGTACCCGAGTAGCTCACGCATCGCTCGGTTCATGTACCGAATCTTCATATCGAGGCCGATCGTAACCACCCCATCGCCGATGCAGTCCAGGAGGATCGCTTCTTCGTAATGTTTCTTATCGATAGCTGGGGTGCTCATTGGCGTCTAAGTGTTGATATTATATCTCCTGTGTCCTTCTTCAATGCAACATGCGCAACGCATTGGCTGACCTCAGGGATGATTGGCCGCAAATTCAGCTTATACCTATTGCATGTTCAGCAAGACTTCCATGTTGCATCAGAGTCGTTCTGGATTGTGCCTGGAGTGTCAGATGGTTAAGCTGCGTGGGCCATCACAGGGACTGCTTACTGCTCACGCTGGAATACCAGCAAACGATGCCTGCGCGACACATCAGCATCAGCATCTATTTTTATGATTGCTTTGATGCAATTTATCTATTTGCCCGTGAACAGCGCGATTGTTTACGTGTTAGTAACATGACGTTTACATGATGGATACAAGGATGCCTTAAGTCATACCTGCCCGTATGGGTGTGCACAACCGTACAAGAATATCGGCAGAACGGCAGGGAAAGATTCCGTTCGCTTGCCATTAAGGAGGAAGGGTGGTCATGAGCAAAATGTATTGGTCCATGGCGCTACTGATATCCACCGTCGTCGGCTTAGGGAGTTGCGCGCATGAATGGAGCTCGTTGTCGGAGCCTCATCCCGTCACTGCGGCGGATCTCCAGGCTGTCTTGCGTGATGAATGGTCGCGACATCTTTTTTGGATTCGCAACGTCGTCTTGGATAACGCGAAAAACGATCTGCGATCTCGGGATTTTGCGGAGAAAGCGGTGGCTGCCAATGCAAGAGATATAGCGCGGACGTTTAGGCCGTTCTACGGCGATGCAACTTCTGAACGGCTCCGCACTTTACTGACCAAGCACTACGAAGCCGTCAGAGCCTATTCCCTGGCCACCGTGGCCGGGAATACCCGACAGCAGGATGCGGCAAAAGCGCAATTAACCTCGAACATCGACGAGATTGCGTCATTTTTCAGCGGGATCAATCCCCACCTTTCCAAGGAGGCTGTTCGTACTCTATTTGCCGCTCATGTCGACCATCATGTGGCTCAAATACACAAGTTTCAAGACAAAGACTACGCCGGTGAGGAAGAGACCTGGCCGGCGATGGAGCATCACATCTACGTCATCGCCGATACACTAGCAGCCGCCTTGGTAAAACAGTTTCCGAAGAAGTTCGCGTAGCCTAGCGGAAAGAGACCTCGGACGGCGTTAGGGCGCTGGGTGGAAGGCGATCCACCGGTGAGGGAATTGCCTCGCGAGCCTTTAGGAAGCTAGAGTCTCTGAGGAACGAGGGTACAAATACCGGTTCATTCAATTGAACAGCCATGACCGCACCGAAAACCCAATCGTCGATCCTTGCCAGATGTTCTAACTTCTTCTACCTGGTTATGGGTATGATCTGGTCTGCTGGAGTCTGGGCTACCGGACCAATGGAAGCCATGTCGGCGCAGACCCAGAGTGATCCAAAGCCACCGACGAAGGTTGAAGGGGATGCCCGAATGGGGAAGGTCCTCTTCGACCAGCACTGCGTGACATGCCATGGGCCAAAGGGCCGAGGTGACGGCCTTGAGATTGCCGGAGCGACCGTTGCAGATCTATCCTCGCCCACCACGCAACGAAAGCTGAACACCGACCTGCTCGCAACCATTCACGACGGACGCCCAGGCAAGGTCATGCCATCATGGGGATATAGGCTCTCTAAGGAGCAGTCCAGAGATGTGCTGGCGTACATTCGCACGTTGAGGAGGAAATGAGGTTTCCGAGAATTGCGGCATTCACTACCGGAGGACCTCTCGACGAGCCATGTCGAAAAGCGCGACAACGACAGGATGTTTCAGTCTCCGCTCGACCGTGATGGCATAGAATTTTTGTTTGACTGAGTCGACCCGTCTTACGACCTGCACTTGATACTGCCGACAGATTTCTTTTTCCATGGCCGTCGAGCCGGGAAACAACCCATGTCCTTCTTGCCCGAAAGCTTTAAGCGTGGCGCTATCTTCAAACTCGCCGATGACAGTCGGCATCAAATCCTGTCGTCTCAACCAGTCATCCAACGACCGCCGGAGCATCGTGTTGGAGGTGGGCAATAAGAGCGGTGCGCCATTCAAACATTGTGGAAAGTTGCGACGATAGCGCGCGGCCAACGGCGATCTCGCAAAGAAGGTAATCCCTGACTCACCCAGGAGATGGTTATAGGCTTGCACCTTGATCGTCGGTGGCGCCGGTGTGTCCGCAATGACCAAATCCAGTCCGTGGATTGCCAGGTCGGCCAAGAGCTGATCCAGCTTATCTTCCCAGCAAACCAGACGCACGCCTGGGAATCGCCTGAAGGTCGACTCCAAAAGTCGAGTGGCCAACAGCTTCGGTACGACATCGACGATGCCGACGGTGAGACGAACGGCGCGGCCGCTGCCACGCCCCTTCACCGTGTTCATCAGGTCCTGTCCTATGGAGAAGATATCTTCGGCGTGTTTGAAGATGATGCGGCCCATTTCCGTCAAGACAAGGTGCCGGCCTTCCCGCAAGAACAACTGCTCACCCAACCGGTCCTCAAACACCCGAAGTTGTGCGCTGATCGTCGGTTGAGCCAGCTGAAGCTCTTCACAAGCTTTGGCGATGGTCCCGTGTTTCGCAACCGACCAAAAATACAGAAGATGATGATAATTGAGCCACTCCATGGGGGCCGCACTATACACTGAAGTTCTCGACGACTCCAGGCGTACGCCTGAAAAGGATTACGCCGGCTAGGAAGAGAAGTGGCCGGTGATAGAGCACCATATTTATGTGATTGCCGATGCACTCACGACCGCCTTGGTGAAGCAGTGTCCGACGAAGTTCATGTAATCGGCGCCTGCCGGCGCTGCCGAGTCCCTCCTTAGGGAGATCTCGTGTCAATGGTTCCTGAGGAAGGATCCGACCATTGTTTTGCTGAACAGGGGAGAGCCCGGCGGTCATCCATGAACCTCGCCCGGTCCGTTGTGCGCCCCGGCTTAACTCGCCGTGAGGTCCAGCGTGGTCTCGACCTGATCGTTCTCCGCGTAACCATCGATCCTCGTTCCCGGTATAGAGATACGGTCGGCCGACACCGCGGCCCGATTCACCAAGAAGTTCAGGACCTGCATCGCCCGCTCATGCGCCAGTCGGCGAAGGTCACTCTCATCGACCGTGATGGCCTTCAAGAGACGGGCCCGAAGGTCTTCAGCGACGTTGAAGCCCTGATCATTCCCCAACCCGGACGGAAGTTCTCCAAACGTCTCAAGGTACAAGGCTTGAATCGCCTCTTCATCTGTCGCCTCTCGAGCAGAGGCGGTCGTCGCATATGTTTCGCTTGTCAGAGCTTGCTTGACGGAGGCCAGCCGCTCCTGGAATTTCCCCTGGCGCAACGCCATGCCATCTGCAACGAGGTCCGCTACTCCGGTCACTTCCAGTTGCAGACCCGGCCGATCTTCCAGCGTCCTGGCTAGCGTGAGTAACTTGTGCTCGTCTTCGCGCGGCACTTCAGCACTGCCGACGGCAAAACGGATGTGGTTCACTTCCTCCTCACCCCTGCCTCCTCCAAACGTGCCCAGCCATGCGAAGGGTGCCGCGACCACCTTCTGAAAGACGTTCACGGCGACGTTCCATAACAGCCTGCCGTAATGAAAATTCGGGTCGTTTAAGTCGCCGCTGACCGGCAGACGGACATTGATGCGCCCTTGTTGATCTTTGAGTAACGCCACAATCAGCTTGACGGGGAGGGAGATTGCGTCTGGACTGTCCACTTTCTCGCCCAGGGTCAATTGATCGATGATCACCTCGTTCTCGGCCTCCAGATGTTGATGGGCCAGGCGATACGCGATGTCCATCGACAGCTTGCCTTGCTCGATGGGATACCCGGCAAATTTGATGGCGTAGGGCGAGAGGTCAGGGAAATTGACGTTCTTGAACGAAACATGCAGATCGGTAAAGGCCTCGCGACTCAAGGGATTCATCGTGCCGACAATGGTCACGGGCGCAGACTCTTCCACTGCGCCACGGAGATCCACTTCCGCACGGGCTGCGTCGTTCGACGAGAGATGACGTATGGAGCCGTTGAGGCGAGAGATACTCGTGTCGACCTGAGGATGAATGGAAAAATCGGCAAAATGCGCCGACCCATCGACGATGTGGACAGCGTCGATCGTCGTCACTCTGGACTGGCTCAGTGTGGAAGCGGGCTGATTCCCTTCCGGAGTGGTGCCCGCATCATTCTCTCGCGGCTTCATCACTGTGTTCAGATTCAACGTTCGGTCTTCAGTTAAGATCACATCGACGTACGGCTGTCGCATCATGATCTCCCCGATTTCCAGACCGCCGGCTGGAAGTCGTACGTCGACGGAGCTTGCCGCCACAGTGTCCCAATTCACCAAGTCTTTTTTGAGTTGGGCATGCGTCGTCTTGAGGTTCGTCACGCTGGCATCCCCTTGGAAACGAAAGGAGGACGTCGGTCCTGCGGCATAACGGACTTGCCCTGCCACATTTGCTTCCCCTTCCTTGATCTCAACGTGTGCGACCTCCTCCAGATACGGCTGGACTGAAGCCAATGGAAGTCGCGACGCGGTGATCGTGACATCCGCACCGGGAGGAGCCGGCGTGATCTTTCCAGCCACCGTGAGTGCGCCGCGGTTGTCGACCGACATGGAAGCCGCCAGTCGAACGGGCTTTGTAGCTGGGTAAGTCGCATGCGCGAGCCTGAGGTCGAGCTGTGACAATGTGACTCGAACAGACTGCGCCGGCCGCTGGTCTTCAATCATCGCGCGGTATCGATCGATCTCGGCCTTGTCGATGCGCGCCGTCCAGACCGGCGACGCGGCTTGCTCGGCGAAGGACGTCTGAACGGCGTGCGAGGACCGCTCTGGCTCCGTCGCGAAGAGCCGCTGAAGATTGAACCGCCCGTCTCGCTCGATGACCGCCAGCACTGAGCCGTTGTGCGACACGACATGTTCAATGGAAACGTGATGCCGACGCAAATCGAACCCGATGCCGCGCACCGCCAAGGAGGGCAACACGATGAGCTGTTGCTTGCCGTCCTGTTCGAACAGGGTCAGATTGTTCACTTGCAGGGCGCCATCCCATGTCTTAATTTGTAGCCCTTCCTGTTTCCGCCCGACGACATAGGACGTCTCGGCCTGCAACGTTCCCTCGCGGATGTCCCACTTCACGATGCCTTGCGCATACTTCACGAAGTCGCGAAGTCGGATCCCAGTCAGCATCAATCGCCCTTTCGAGCCCAACGGATCGAGCGTCAGGTCACCGCTGACCGTCAGCGCACCGGTCTCGTTGAGCACCCCCGATGCGACGAACCGGAGCGGCATCGTCCCAGGGTAGGCCACATGCTCAAGGTCAAGATGGAGCTTGGACAGTGCGAATCGAACCGGTGTCGCGGTCCGTCGGTCTTCAATCACCGCGCGGGAGTCATTGATCACGACCTTGTCGATACGAGCCTCCCAGGCTGACGATGCGGCTTGTTCTCGAGAGGCCGGTCGAACGTGACCTAACGACCGCTGTGTCGGGACAGTCAGCAGTCGCTGGAGATTCATCCGGCCGTCTTTCTCGATCACGAGCTGGACGGCCGCCGAAGAGGATTCGACATGACGGATACCTACGCGATGCTCATTGAGATCACACTCCATGCCCTGCACGGCAAAAGCGGGGAAGGCGATAATCGTGCCCGTGCTGCCCTTTTCAAGCACAGTCAGATTGTTTACCTGTAGACCGCCATTCCACGTCTTGACTTGCAGCCCTTCCCGTTTCCCCTCGACGGCATAGGCGGTCTCGGCCTGCAGCGATCCCTCGCGCACCTCCCACTCCACCGTGTCTTGGATAGACTCCCAGAGGTCGCGAAGGTTGACACCGGTCACCGTCATGCGACCTTCTGAGTACAAGGGATTGATGAGCAGCCGACCGTCCCCGACAAGCGTGCCTCCCTGATCCAACTCCGCCCTGACCGTAAAGGCGTTGTCCTGTGCCTGGCGCGACCCAAAGTTCTTGAGAGCAAACCACACATGGACCCTGTTGTCATACGGGGTGCGCGATCGGTCGTGGAACTCAATGTCGCCATTCTCAACGTCGAGCGCCTGAATCATGACCGCAGGAACGGCAGGATCCTGTACCTTGTGGTCCTCCCTTATCTCTGCTGATGCCGCAGCCGGCGAAGACGTCGTCGCTTCATGTCGAAGGAGCGTACGGACGTTCAGGTGTCCACCTTGATCAATTACCAGTCGAGCATACGGACTCTGCAGACGAATGTGCTCGAAGGTCCACGTGCGGGTCATCACCGACGACAGCGAAAGGTCGACGAGCAGTTCGTCAAAACCCATCAGTGTGGTGTGGTCCGCTTCCTTGACGTCGAAGCCTCGGACTGTGAGTACCAATGTGAACGGGTTGAGTTGGACATCCGAAATACCGACGGGTTTCCCAAGGTAGGCCGACACGGTCTCGGGGATTTTCGTCTGGAGGTACCAAGGGAGCGCGACAAAGCCAAGCAGCGCATAGAGCGCGATGACGCAGGCAAGGATGGCAACAATGATGGGACGATGATGCCCGCTCCGGTGAGGCGCGTCGGCGGGATGTCCAGATTCTGGCTCTATGATACTCGCATCGCGGTGAATGATCGCCGGCATCGTCACGCCCTTGTGGCGCGCTTCAATCTGTTCTATCCGTATTGGCTCAGCGTTACAGCTAGCCTTGTAGCAAAAGCTGGTGTTCTTGCTAACTGGATCAAACCCCAGGAAAAAAGAACCTGACCGAACGTGGATGGAAGGCAGGAGCGCGCTGGCTCCTTGCTCCTCGGCGCGGATCGGAGCGCCACGCACAATCATCCATCCGATAATGATTGGTTTCACCACAGACCTATCAAACAGGTCAAACATGCAAACACAGGGGAAGCTGCCAGAAATCTTGCGGTGGGTGCCAGGGGTCTTCCTAGTACAACACAAAATAGGATACCTACATAGTAATCTCTGCCTGGAGAAAACCCCTATTTTTTTATGGATCGTGGCAGTACAGCACGGGCAAGCAAGAAGAAAGTGATGAGCCAATATGTCTCATCTCTCTCTATTCGACCAAGCCGTACCAACGGCACATTTAGCTTCCTGCGCCTTGTACGTGACGGTCCCGCACGAGGGCAAAGACTCCGTGAAGTCGTACGCCAACTTCAGAAAGCAAATCAGAAGTTGCTTCGCCTTTCCTGCTTGGATGGTTTAACAGGAATTGCCAATCGACGGAAAGTCGATGAAGTCTTGGATTGTGAATGGAGGCGGGCGCTTCGGCTGGCGACTCCGTTGTCACTGATCATGTTGGACATAGACCGATTCAAAGCCTATAACGATTCGAAAGGCCATACTGCTGGTGATGAATGCCTGAGGCGAATTGCCTCGGCCTTGTGTAGCGTCGTCAATCGCTCTGGGGATGTAGTGGCGCGATACGGCGGCGACGAGTTTGCGGTCATTCTTCCCGGCACCGACATTGGCGGCGCCGCTCGAGTGGCGGAACGCCTCAGGCGTCGAGTCGAATCGTTAGGAATCACCCATTCGGATGGAGAACGCGTGACTGTCAGTGGAGGCTATGCCGGCATCGTGACCGGTAGAACAAACGCCTCCCCCACCGACCTCATTACGGCTGCGGATCACGCGCTCTACCAGGCGAAGCGAGACGGACGCAATCGGATCAGACCGCAAGAACGAGCGACCAATCACGACTTGTTGTCCGCCGCCACTGACTATGTGCGATCTCCCGCTCGGATGTGTCTCTAAAGACGCCATTCATTAAGGCACAGGTCAATCCTGTGCCGGATCTCGGATCCGACAAATGATCCGCACCCTTCATGAACAAACGGTCACTCGGTAGAGCCTCATGTGTCATTGATCATAGGCAGGGGCACTCGCCGTTTCTTGGGTCTCCGATATCGAGTAGCGGAGCTTCCGCTCCGAGGGTAAGGTGAACGGCGACGGCCCTGCCGGAGGAAGCGGTGTCGATCTGGAAAGGACCGGTGATGGCGGTCAATGTCGAAGCCGGCCAAGGTCAATCTTCTCATGCAAGTATTGATCGAAAGAAAGGCCGAATTTCGCAAGCCGATCAGGACGACGTTCAATAATAGCAAACAGAGAGCGGCCTCGCCGCGGGTAAGGTGTTGTAAATTTATGTCTCGTAAGCGCTACTGAGGGCTGTTGGCTCATTCTAAAGTTAGACCTCAATGATATGACTCATGCTTGTACATGTGATTGCAGACTATGGCATCGGTGACCTCGCTTTTGCCGAAGTCATTCAACGAATTAAATTCCACTTGCCTGATGCGGAACCCATTTCCATGCCGGTTCCCACCTTTTCAACGTTGGCGGCCGGGTTCTGCATCGCGCAGCTCGGTTGGCACATCGCCCCACCCGGCACTCTTATCTATCATAATGTGGCGCCGCGGGAAGATGATCCGGCGAGCCGACCAGAAAATGCCGGCGAACGTCTGGCCTATGCCCAGTTGTCGACGGGCGTCCGCGTAATCGGCGTGAATGCAGGCTATGCTCTGTCCTTCATCAAGGATATGGCCGAAACATTGCGATGGGCCGCCTCCCCCGCGGAAGGAAGCCAATTCCGTTCTCGGGATATCTTCCCGCAAGCCGCAGCCGCTGTCGCGCTCGGACTTCCCGGCGCATTAGGTGATGCGATCGACGTTCGACTGATCCCGGACCCGCCTCCCTCAGTGGTCGCCTACGTCGATGGCTATGGCAACATGAAGACGACGATTCCCTATAATCCTGAGAAAGTTCGCCCGGGTAAGCGCATCCACGTGCGAATTGGGGAGATCAGTCATGAGGCGATCGTGAGTGATGGCGCCTTTGCCGTTCGTCACGGAGACATGGCGTTCGCCCCAGGCAGCAGCGGCTGGCAGTTACCTCACGGAAGCAACCTACGTTGGATGGAAATCTTTCTACGTGGCGACAATGCCTGGAGCCGGTTTGGGAATCCTCCCGTCGGCTCGTCTGTCGTGATCAGCTGATTGTAAGCCACTACACTTGACCTGATGTCACTCGGCGGAGAGAAAGGCTGAGAACGATCGTAGGAGACATTCGGCGAATCTCAATTCGGTGCAAAGTCTTACAAACACTCGTCGCCGGCGTCATATCGCCGGCCTACTGTCCCGCTCAGGCGCTGCACCCCATGATGTACGAGCTCTCGTCCCGTGGTCTTCGCGGCAATATGCGCCGTGATCCGGCGCTTGAGGAAGGCCCGCAAAGACTGGGCAGGCTGTCAACTACCTGTTCCCGTTCTGAAGCTCCCGATCCACGGTAAAGACAAAGACCCGCTCACCGAGTTGTACATCAATATCGGTAAAGAGTCCGAGGACTTTGGCTCCGGTTATCTCGCTCACTTGCTCACAGAGCTTTTCGCGGCCCTGCGCTATCAAGTTTTGCCTTAGCCGCTTCACCATTTCAACACCTTCCACAGTCTTGGCGAGCTGGCGCTCCGCCGGCGTAAGGACGCCTTTCAGTCGGACGACGACCAAATCCCGTGCAACGAGCGCGCGAACCTCATCAGGACCACGCCCAAGAAACTCTTGTTCGAATTTGATAATCGCGTTGCGAATCGAGTTTTCCATGGGTTCTTCGGCCGTCATTATAGGGCCGTATGAGGAAGCGAACAAGCACGGTCCTAGGTCTTTCGCTATAATCAGCGACCGTACGATAGGTCCTCCTGTTTCGGCTCCCATGGGTGAAAGACCTGGTTCTCCATTTCGAGCTTGACGCTATACTCCACACCATATTATTCATTGAAGTAGTCACCAAATGGCGTTTTGTCTATCACACGATTGCCTGTGGATGGACAGGACGCCTTATTCTTCCGTCACGGGCCGTAGGGCGACCGGCAGTTCGTACGAGAGGCCGGTCGCAGTACAAGCCAACCGAGCTGCGCCGATGGGCGGTCGAGCATGCCGGTTGGCTTTCGTGTTTTTACAATCCTTTTGAGGCAATGATGTCCGGTGCGTTGCTTGTGCCGCTGCTTCCATTGATCGCCGCTCTTATTGTGGGTGTCGGAAGCGAGGCCACGCGCCACGCTCGTGCGAAGCTCGCCGTCTGGCCGATCGGTGCGGCTTTTTGTGGCGCCATCGCCACCCTCTACGTCGTGGCCACGGAAGGCCCGATTGTCCTTCGGCTGTACGATCCGGCTGCAACCACCGTCCTCGCCGTGCCGATCGGCTTGTACATCGACCGGCTTAGCGCGGTCATGATGGTGTTGATCTCTGGTATCGGCACCATCATCTACACCTATTCCGTCGAGTATATGTACCAAGATTCGCACGAGCGCCGATATCTTGCCTTGATCGGATTCACCGTGAGTGTTCTCCTCTGCATGGTGTCCAGTGCGAATTTATTGATGCTGTTCATATTCTGGCAGCTGCTCAGTTACCTCCTGTATCTCCTCGTCCACAATCATAGCCACCAGGAAACGCTGAAGAGCGGGTTTCGTACGTTCACGCTTTTGCGGGTGGGTGATGTGGCCTTTTTGGGCGGAACAGTGCTGGCATACTCGCTGTACGGCACATTGGAATTCCCGGATCTGTTTGCCGTTGCCGTACAATCGACGTCCACCGTATCCCTGTTCCCCGGGGTCGAATTGAACGGGGCGACGGCGGTCACCTTGCTGCTCCTTGTCGGCGGAATGAGTAAGTCCGCCCAGTTTCCACTGTACGGCTGGCTTCCCCGGTATCTCTATGCCCCGACGTCGGTGACCGCGTTGCTGCACGCGGGTATCATCAATGCCGCAGGCTTTCTCATCAACCGCCTCGCACCGCTTTTCGGGATGAGTTCGACCACCCTGCACATCGCTCTCGTGATCGGAATGCTGACGGCGATCCTAGGCGCGACCATGATGTTGGTGCAAAACGACATCAAGAACATGCTCGGCTTTTCGACGATCGGCCAGATGGGCTACATGGTCATGGAATGCGGCTTGGGAGCCTTCTCATTGGCCGTGTTCCACTTGATCGCCCATGGACTGTTCAAAGCGACCGTGTTTTTGTACAGCGGAAACGTCATTCACAAGGCGAGACAGGAACCATCGTTCCCCAATCCGGGGCACAAGGCCGAAGAAGAAAGTTACTCCCCTCTGACCTGGGCCACCGGCTTTTTCACGACCCTGCTGATCCCCCTGCTCATCTTGTTGGCGACTCACGGGGTGCTACGGATTCCGCTGCTGGAATCCCAGGGAACCGTCATCTTCCTCTTCTTCATCTGGATCACCTCGTCGCAAGCGATCTTAACGTTGACCCGATTGCGGGCGGTCGCCTCCTGGAAGGTGTCGGCGGCCATGTTGCTGACACTCTTGTTCATCGTGTTCGTCTATCTGTTTGCCGCCGAGTCGTTCACCGCGTTTCTCTACCCCAACCCGGAAGAGGTGGCGTCGTACTTCAAGGCCGCCGATCTCCCGGACTGGCTCTTTGACCTCATCCTCGTGGTATCGACGCTGGTGACGATCGTGGGCTGGATCTATCTTTACCTGCGGGCCCATGGCCGAACGGTCTGGACGCCGTCGTGGATCCACAGCGTTCGGATCCGCCTCTATGTCCTCTTCCTCAATCGACTCTATGTCGATGCGGTCTTACATCGAGTGGGGCACGCCCTGACAGCAGCCATTCAGCGGTTGGATAAACGCGCTCAAGAACGAACGCTATAACCGACCGGCACGGCGGGGCCGAGGTGAGCTTACCGAAGCGGGGACATGGAGACATCGTCTACAACGACTCATGAACAGCGACCGGCGGTCAGTCCCTGCTTGACGAATATGGAGAACCCGTATTAATGGTACACCGCCTACCGTGGCGGGAGGTGTACCCATCGCTGAATGAGAGAGGACGAAGGGTTTGAAAACAGTCTGCAGACTGTGCAAAAAGGCCGGTCTTTTTCACCCGTCCAAACCCCAGCGCGCCAAGACGCGCCATTCCGCTGGGCGGCCGCGGCAAGGTCCGCGAGGCGACGATTATTAAGGAGCCTCACGTTTGCGGACGGGCGCGAGATGGTGAACGCCCGGTATGTTAGAGGCGAAGGAGAGTTGACGTGCTTCTGTCGCTGGTACTCATCGTTCCACTTCTCCTCCTAACCGCCGCAGGCATCGTGATGATCGGTCGGGAGACGCCGCGTTTCACCCGCGCGAAGGTGGCCGCTTTTCCCATCGGTCTAGCCTTCTTAGGCTCCATCGGCGCGCTCGCGCTCGTCGCATCGGAAGCTCCCGTTACCGTTCGGTTTTATGATCCTGCCTCCGTCGCAGCTTTCGTAATTCCCATCGGTTTCTACGTCGATCGCTTGAGCGCAGTCATGATGACGCTGATCACGGGCGTCAGCACCATCATCTATTGCTACTCAACAACGTATATGCACCAGGACCATCATGCGCGCCGGTATCTCACATTGATTTGCCTGACCGACTTCGTGCTGATCTGCATGGTCTCGAGCGGGAACCTCATGATGCTGTTTCTCTTTTGGCAAATCCTCAGTTACCTGCTCTACCTGCTCGCGCACAACCACGTCCATCCCGCGACGTTGGCGGGTGCGTTCAAGACGTTTACGCTGCTGCGTGTCGCCGATACGGCGTTTCTTGCCGGGATCGTCCTCGCGTATCAACTCTACGGCACCCTCGAATTCCAAGAGCTGTTCGCCCGAGCGGGTGCCACGCCCATGACCCTTTCGATTCTGCCCGGGTTGGACGTCACCGGCACAACGGCTGTCACGTTCCTCCTTTTCATCGGCGCGATGGGCAAATCGGCTCAGTTTCCTCTGCACCTGTGGCTGCCCGGATCGCTGTTCGCCCCCACGCCTGTCCATGCCTTGCTGCACGCCGGTATCATCAACGCCGGAGGCTTTCTCATCAATCGCTTGGCTCCGCTCTTCGGAATGAGTTCGGCCACCCTGCACATCGCTTTCGTCATCGGAACTCTGACGGCCGTTCTCGGCGCAACGATGATGCTGACGCAAAACGACATCAAGAAGACGCTCGGTTTCTCGACGATCGGGCAAATGGGCTACATGACCATGGAATGCGGTTTGGGAGCCTTCTCGCTGGCCGTGTTCCATTTGATCGCTCACGGTCTCTTTAAAGCGACGGTCTTCCTCCATTGTGGCAATGTCATTCATAAGGCGCGACAGGAGCCGCATTTCCCCCATCCACGTCAAGAGAACGACGACGCGGGATTCTCTCGCTTGACCTGGACAACCGGATTTGTGACGACACTGTTTATTCCGCTGCTCATCTTGCTGGCCACGCACGGAGTCCTGCACATTCCATTGTTGGATTCCCAGGG
Organism: Nitrospira sp. SG-bin1; assembly: GCA_002083365.1. NCBI lineage: Bacteria > Pseudomonadati > Nitrospirota > Nitrospiria > Nitrospirales > Nitrospiraceae > Nitrospira > Nitrospira sp. SG-bin1. Next base: position 106,335 of record LVWS01000044.1, read on the forward strand.
AACCGTCATTATTCTTTTTTTCATTTGGATCACCTCGTCGCAAGCGATCTTGACGCTCACACGGCTTCGTGCCGTGGCGTCGTGGAAAGTGTCGGCCATCATGCTGCTGACGCTCCTCTTCATCGTGTTCGTCTATCTGTTCGCCGTCGAGTCGTTCACCGCGTTTCTCTACCCCAGCCCGGAAGAGGTGGCGTCGTACTTCAAGGCCGCCGATCTGCCGGACTTGCTCTTCGATCTCATTGTGATGATGGCCGCGCTTATGACGATCTTCGGCTGGACCTATCTGTACATGCGGGCCCATGGCCGAAAAGTCTGGATGCCGGCCTGGATTGAAGGCATGAGAATTCGACTGTATACGGTGTTCTTGAATCGAATCTATGCCGATGAGCTCTATCAACTGATCAGTTCGATGACCGCGCAACTGATTCATCGGATCGACAAGCTGGAACGCGGGTGGTCTCGATGACGGACGTCTTCATACCATGGCTGCTCGTCGGGATTCCGTTCGCGGGCGCACTCGCCTGTCTGGCTGTTTGGTCCGATCCCTACCGCGTGAAAATGTCTGCGATCATTTCTTCTGTCATCAGTCTTGCGTTGACCGTGGGAGTTGCCCACCGGCTTCCAAATCCACCCGATGGTCTCTTACCGCTCTATCTATTGCCGATCGCAGCCTTGGTGTCCGCATTAGGCCAGCCGGTTCACGCGAACCATCGGCTCTCCTGGACCATGACCCTGGTCTTTCTTGGGTTGGGAATGGGCGTGCTCACCGCAGGTGATCCGTTCGACCTGCTGTCCCTGATCACGCTCATGCTGGTCATCATGCTTCTCCTGTACCGTCACCACACCACGCTCTGGCCCATCTCCTGGTGGGGCATCGGTTCCTTCGGCGTCGGTGTGGTCGGCGCGGGCTGCTCTCTCGCGGCCGGACCTCCTATCGCACCGGTCGCCTCTTTAATGACCTGTGCGGTTCTCCTGCCGCTCATGCCCTTCCATAACGGATACCTTACGGCGCTCACCAGACTGCCGGGTAGCTTGCCGCCGTTCATTGTTGTGCTGTTGCCCGTGCTGGGCCTTCACGAATTGGCGACAATCATGCCGACGATGCCGAATGAATTCGTTGCCATCGTCAGTCTCTTGGCCCTGACCAGCTCGCTGTACGGCGCCGTCAAAGCGTTGGCTCAGTCGCGGGTCCGTCTCCTGCTGGGCTACGGGAGCGTCTCGTTCTTTTCGATCCTCTGGTGGTTTGTGTCCGGCGCGCACCAAGCGACGCCGCGCGCGGCCGTGCTGGCCGGAGCAGTCGGCCTCGCCACCGCCGGATTGCTGGTGGCCTGGCAAGTGATCCGCACACGATACGGCGACGATGTGGACCCTCAGGCCATCAGCGGCCTGGCCGCGGTGATGCCGAAATATGCGGTCCTGTTTTCTTTGTTGGGCCTCGCGGCGATGGGAATCCCTCCCTTCGGCGTGTTTGCCGGGTTCATGGGATTGCTGCTCACCACATCCCCCGCTTCAACGATCGGCCTGTTCATTGCGCTCACGGCCTGGCTTGCCGCCTCCTGGTACATCATGCAAATGGTGCAGCAGTTGCTCTTCGGCACTCGCAGACCGGAATTGCGCTATGCCGATCTCCGGCATCCTGAATTGACTTCGCTGTTGATCGTGGTGCTGTCCTTGTTGGCGCTTGGCTTGGCCCCGACCAGCCTATATGCGCCGAATCAGACTCTCACGACGACCTCCGCCATGGAGCGACCTCTCGAATGGAATCGCTAAAGCGCGAGACCGACATTGAGTCCAGGCGAATGGAATTGCGCGGCGTCGTCCGCCTTGCGGGGGAAGTCATCGCGCAGTACTGGCCGATGCGAACCTTCGTCCATCATAACCCGTTGCACAGCATTGAATATGTGCCGTTCGAGGAAGCCGTCAAGCGCGGAAAGCAGTTCTTGGGCGGCAACGGCTACCTTCCCAGTCATCTGTATCGTGAGTATCTCCAGACCGGTCGAATCCGACCGACTCATCTCGATGACGCACTCAAGCCGCGAATCATCGACAAGCATGTGACCATCGGATCGCACCGCGTCACGCACGGCTCGGTCTTGCGAGCCTGCCTGACCGAGGGATTGTGTGCCCCGACCATGGAACCGCTTGACGATCAGCTTGAAAGCCCCGACAGGCCGCTGATCGACTCACTTGCCCATAAGCTGGAGTGCGTGCTTCCACCTTTTTCACTCGATGATCGAATCCGCAAAGTCGTGGAGGAAAACCAAGGCGCGCTTTGCCGATGGCTCACCCTTTCGCACTGGTGCGACGACACCCTCGGCACACAGATCGTCCAGCAGATCAATGAGCAAATGATCAAATGGTGCGGAGCCTTCCTGGACGAGGGGCATGCCACGTGGGCCATGCCGGGACGTGAATTGGGTCTGTATGGAGCTTGGAAGGCCATGGCCTCCAACGAATGGTCTCCCTGTGGAATCAAAGACAGTCGCAAGAAGATCGCGCGGCTGCCGGACTATCCCGAGGACGCGTGCCTGAAAAGTTTGGATGCGCTGGGGATTCCGGCCGAACTTCTACAAGATTACTTATCCTTGCAATTGACTGCACTGCCCGGCTGGGCCGGCTTCATCAAGTGGCGTGCGGAAGAACGCGACTATCCCTGGCAGCAAGCTCACCCCGTCGGTCTGGTGAAATTTCTGGCGATTCGTCTCTGGTACGCGCATGAATTGGTTCAACAGGCTTGCATCGACCACCTCGACATCGACGGGCGATACGAGGCCGTGATGGCTTACATGCGCGACTACCCCGAAGAATATTATCTTCGACGACAGCGGGTTGCCGGCCGGTTACCCGCTCTCTATGCCGAGGAAGTGGACCGGCTCTCGCACCGGAAGGGACAAAGCTGGAAGGCCATCCTCGCACGGTACCGTGCCGACGTCATTCCCCGACTGCAAACCGCCGTTCGCCAGAGGGCCGCGCGTCGGCTTCTCGCTCTGGCCCGTGCATTGAATATTGACGCCGCCACATTCGCTGAAAGCGCTCCCACGGACCTCAAGCAAGCGATCGACTGGATGGACGCCTTTCCGGAATCGGACCATGGACCGGTATGGCTCAAGGCCCTGGAGACCAGTTACCAGGAACGGCTGTTAGGACACTTGCGGGCGCGCACCGAGAACGTCCCCTCCCCTGAAATGGCGCGCCCCCATTCACAGTCGGTCTACTGCATCGACGTGCGCTCCGAACCGTTTCGCCGCCACCTCGAATCGGTCGGCCCACACGAGACCTATGGCTTCGCCGGCTTTTTTGCCGCCTTCATCCGCTTTCGGGCCTGGGGAAAGGAACACGATACGGAACAGTTCCCAGTCATCATGCGGGCGAAGAACGAGATCCGCGAGATTCCGCGCAGCTTTCTCGACCATCAGCTCTCGTTGCACGCGGTGCGGGCCAAATGGGTGCAGGCCGGTCATACGCTCTTGCACGATCTGAAGGAAAACGTCGTGACCCCCTATGTCATGGTGGAATCGCTGGGCTGGTTTTACGCTCTCCCGATTTTCGGCAAGACATTGATCCCGATGCTGTATCAGCGCTGGACCGCCTGGTTACGGCGCCTCTTCGTTCCCTCTCTGGCCACCACGTTGACAATAGACAAGCTGGCACCCGCCGAAACTGCGGAAATGCTCGAAGCGGAACAACAGGCCGTGATCAGAGAGGCTTTGTATGAACAATTCGGGCTTCGCAGCTCTCGTATCACTCCTGCCCTCGTCGAAGGCTTGCGCCAGCGCGCTCTGACGGTGGAGGGAGATCCCGAGCCGCCGATCGCCGCCGAAGAAACCGAGCGGGCCGGACTTACACTGGAGGCGATCAACGCATTCGTCGAAATCCTGCGGCGGCAGTACGATCTGACGCCGCGATCCGCGTCACGACACAAAGAACGGCTCACCAGGACCGGCTTCACTCTGGAAGAGCAGGTCCTGACGGTCGATACTGCGCTCCGTATGATGGGACTAACCAAGAACTTCGCACGGCTTATCCTTTTCTGCGCACATGGAAGCACATCGGATAATAATCCGTACGAATCCGCTCTCGATTGCGGAGCCTGCGGCGGCAACGAGGGCAAACCGAATGCACGCGTCCTCGCGATGATGGCGAATAATCAACGCGTAAGAGAACGTTTGACGAAGGCCGGTATCAATATTCCATCCGACACGCATTTCCTGGCCGGACAAATGAATACGACGACTGATGAAATCCAACTCTTCGACCTGGAGGATGTCCCATCGACTCATCGTGCGGACTTGGTCCGGCTCCAAGAGGACATCAAAAAGGCCTCGGCGCTCACCAGTCAAGAACGCTGCACGCGCTTTCCCGATGTCCGACGGGTCCTGAAGGCGACGACGGCTGAAGCACATGCCCGTCGGCGCAGCCTTGACTGGAGTCAAGTCAGGCCTGAATGGGGACTTTCCAACAATACGTCCTTCCTGATCGCGCGCCGCGAACTGACGAAAGGGTTGGACCTGGGCGGTCGCGTTTTTCTGCACTCCTACGATTATCGAGAAGATCCCAGCAATCGACTACTCGAGGTGCTGTTGACGGCGCCTCAGGTCGTCGCGCAATGGATCAATATGGAACACTATTTTTCTACCGTGGATAACGAAGTGTATGGCAGCGGCAGTAAGATCTACCACAACGTGGTAGGCCGGTTCGGCATCATGTCCGGACCTTGGAGCGACCTCCGGCTTGGATTGGCAAGACAAACCGTCATGAACGGCGAGATGCCGTACCATGAACCGATGCGCCTCCTGACCATTGTCGAAGCGCCCCGAAAAAGAATCGAGAAATTGATTGCGCGACACGACGTGCTTCAGCACTATTACCATAATGAGTGGGTACATCTGGTTGTACTCGACCCCGAAGATGGAGATTGGTATCGCTATAGATCCACCGGAGAATGGCTCCCTATCGTGCAGGACATGTCGCAGGCGGCATCATGATGAGATAACCTCAAGGACCGTAGGCCGGAAAGGAGCGTATCGATGGGTGGTTTAAGCTTGCATCCGATGAAAGAAATTCGCGTGATTGTCGCGGGCGAGCATCGTGCGTTCGTAACGGAACTGCTGGACCGTATCCAGGCCACCGGTTACACGATCATCGGTAATATATCAGGCAAAGGGCACCATGGAGTTCGCGAGGCGCACTTCATGTTCAGCGAACAGGAAAGCCTTGAAATTATCATGACCGTCGTGCCGGAGGAAAAAGTCGATCCCATTCTCGCGGGCCTCCGCCCCCTCTTCGAGCGGCATTCCGGTTTCATGCTCGTCGCCGACGTGGCCGTGAGCCGACAGGAATATTTTGGAAAGAAAGGCGGCAAACCCTGAAGGTCGAAACCTATGAAACAGGTATTTATTGGCATAACTTTAGTAAACCTACGAGGTGCAATTGAGCACTATTTAGGTTAGGTTGATCCTAGTTTCTGATGGTCGTAAGGGGCAACGAATACCCAGAAGATCGCGGTGCAGGTTGTCGATATCGATCGGTCCTCGGTAAAACTGCATGTCCAGTTTCTTCTTCCGTAAGTTGAATCTAAATACATAAACGAATTATGTCGAAGATCGGATTGAACATTGGTCGGTCTTGTACCACCCTGTTTAGCTTGATGGCGTTGGTAATATGCACGGCATTGTTAATTCCGTCTCGTGCGTCTGCCGAATGGTCCGCGACCGGAGGCGGGGCGTTGTTCTACACGGACAATGCCAATCTGTTTTCCGCCACACGCCGCTCCAGTCTCGATGGTGATCCATCGCAACCAGTTTTAGATACGTCGGCCTTTGGGCATGGCAAAGACATGGTGTTCGAGCCGACCCTCCGGGTGATGAAATTTATCCCTTCCTCATGGGGCCAGACGGCCTTCACGATCAAGCTTCGCGGGTTCGTCTACGCCGTCAATCCGGAATTCAGTCAGACAGGCATTTACCTGGAGGGGGTTCATGCCTTCAATCCTGACACTGCTATCCGGTTGCGATTTTTTACCGCTCCCGATCAGTTGCTGGGACAGGCTAATGTCGAGCGGGATGGGATCGGGTTGCAAGATGCGAGGGTCTCTTCCCATATCGGTGCAGTCCGATTTGATAAGCGTCTTTCCGACCATTGGGAAATCCAACTCTATGGACGCGCTGGAATCCGGCGCTTCAATGAGCCCTTTGCCGAGAGAGACATGTTCTTGTGGGCGGTGAGCCCGCGTCTGGTTTGGCATATGACGCACCACGCTAGAATGGTAATCGGCTATCAGTATGAACGGGGCTTAGCCGAAGGCCGTCACCATCCCGAATTTCATGAAGATGGTTCCTATGTTCAACATTTCGCGTCGATCGCTTTTGAGGCCGATCTGATGGAACATCTGGAATTGGAGCTGGACTTTCACTATGAACGCAACAACTTTACGACAGGGATCTCCGAGGATGAGCTGCATTTTCTTGGAGGCGAGAACATCTTTCTCGGAAGCGGTAGGCTCCTGTACCAGGTCACGGATAATACCGCTGTGACGTTCACGGTTCAGCGAGCCAACCGCAATCTGAATTCTGAACTTGAACATATACAGGCCTTCAATACCAATGTGGGCCTCGGCGTCCTGTACCGGTTTTGAAGACTACGCATGAAACCGTCGCCCTTGCTTTTTCCGCGTTTCTACCCTGTTGCACAGATGAACGATGTGCAGCAAATCAGCAGTGTATCTTGAGACCGCCGATCTGAGATAATGATGTGTCCAGAGAGCAACCGATGATGAGAGCGATATTCCTCGCGACCTTGTGCGCTCTTCTCGCCGCCTGCCATAGCACCCCGGGCGTGGTCCCCCCGGCCGTGCACGACCTCAACCGCTTGGCTGCGGTCAAATCGATCTACATTGAGGACCTCGGGCATGAAGAGGGCGCACCCTTGATAGAGGGTTCCAACGTTGTCAAGGAAGAGATCAGCGCAGGATTGGCCAAATCAGGGCGTTTTTCTCTCGCCGAATCTCCCCGACAAGCCGATGCAATCTTGGCGGGATTGGCTGGTTTCGAGAAGTGGTACCACGGGATGGAAGGGTTTTATGGATTGGAAGGAGACCTTGATACCCATTACTTGGGTGTAGGACATTTTCGATTAGTGGATGCCAAAACCAAGGAGCCCATCTGGACACACGAATATGAACGGGGCCTTCTGAAGCCCACACAGAGCATAACAAGCCGGGTCGCCGATCAAGTGGTCGAACAATTGCTGTCGGATGCCACTCTTGCCGCAAAGAGAACTACCCCTTAACGCCCTTCCGAGGAACTTGGTGCTTCCTCACCCATGCCGCAAATCTTTTCTCTTTTTTCGATTACTCATCGCGAGCGATGCAATGGAATTGGTTCCGTTTGTTGAATTGATTTTCCAGGACTTACTACTTCTGGCATAGTGAACCTCGGCAATGACCTCGTCGCGCCGGGCTCCGTGAAAGCTGGGCATTTCCTCCATATCAATATGTTGTGAGCCACGTGCTCGTGTTGTCCCAAGGTTGTACCAACGCCATGCCATGACGGTGGTCGATGAATGTAAGAGAAAGGCTCCATCATGAGAGAACTCGCATTGTTGATAGTATTTGTTGCGGTTCCCACTTTGGGCTTTGCCGAGATGGCGCAACATACTGAAGTGTGTGTAGCGGCCAGCGAACAGGATATTGCCGCCCTATTTGACCGATGGAATGAGTCACTGAAAACAGGCGACCCCTACGAAGTTGTCGGGAACTACGCTTCGAAATCCGTTTTACTTCCCACAGTCTCGAGCAAACCGCGCTTCACAGTCGATGAAAAGGCCGCGTACTTCCGAGAGTTCCAGCGAGATCAGCCGGAAGGGCGTATCGAATCCCGTATCATTGAGCTTGACTGCAATACGGCAATCGATGAAGGCCTTTACACGTTTACCTTCAAAAAAACCGGTGCCATCGTACAAGCCCGATACACCTTCACTTATAAATGGGATGGGAAACAATGGCTGATCACCAGCCACCACTCGTCCAGATTGCCGACCGAGCAAGCTCCTCCAGAAGAGCCTGTCCACGCTGTCGCCCAGCATTCCGAAGTGTGTGTTGCAGCCAGTGAAAGAGAAATTGAAGTCTTACTGGAGCGATGGAAGGAATCTCTCCTAAGCGGCAACGCCCACAGAGTCATGACTCATTATGCTGCGAAGTCCGTTTTACTACCGCTTTCGTCGACCAAGCCCCGACTCACTCTCGATGAGAAGGAAGCCTACTTCCGCCATTTTCTCAAGGATAAACCCCTGGTCGACGTTCACTCCCGGACGATTGAACTGGACTGCAACACGGCGATCGACGAAGGCCTCTATACGTTTACCTTCCAGAAGACTGGGACCATCGTCAGGGCCCGGTACAGCATCGTCTACAAATGGGACGGCTTGCAGTGGTTGATTACGAGCGACCATTCATCGATCTATCCGCCATAACTACAGGCCTGTATTCTGCGTCAGCGGCTTCGCATAGAGCCACATTGGTGACTTCCACAATTGCCCTTCTGACTACTAACGGGTGATCTCTGTCGCACAGGTTGCTACGCCTCTGGGAGCCGTGATCCGTCATCTGTTTAGTTTACAGGAGCACTTCGCTGCATATCAGAGGTGACGGATTCGATCCGCATCAGGCTAACTTCATGGTGACCCTACTACTTAGGAACACTTACATGGGGAATGTGAACGGATCTGATATGATCGCGATCTAGTTGAGAATCCGCATTTGCCAAAACTATAATACGTCCCGCAGTGGAATCCTGTTCCGCGTCGCAATCAATTTTTCATATCGATTAGGTGCCGGGGATATCAATCCACACGTGGGAGGAACGGCCATGAGGGCATTGTCATTGTTGCTTGTGGGTATCGTATTGTCCATGGTGAGCTGCGCAGATAAACTCGCCGAGAAACCGAAAGTCGATACGCTTCATAAATTCAATCATGTCGTTCCCAAACATTCCGAAGTATGCGTGGCGGCTACCGAGGAGGACATTGCGGCCTTGTTCGATCGTTGGAATACCGCTCTTCAAACAGGAGACGTCCACAAGGTATCCGCCAATTACGCTCCCAAGTCTGTATTGCTTCCAACCGTGTCGAGCCGGCCCCGCCTCACGACCTATGATAAAGAAGATTATTTTCATCATTTTCTTGAGAATCAACCGGTAGGACACATCGATTCTCAAGACTCTCGGGAAATTGAAATCGACTGCAATACGGCGATCGATACCGGGCTCTACACCTTCACCTTTCAGAAAACCGGGGCCAGCGTGAAAGCCCGCTACACCTTTACCTACAAGTGGGACGGCAAACAATGGCTGATCACCAGCCATCATTCATCCGCGCTGCCAACGACAGATGCCCCTCCGGCGCACATTCACCAGGCAGTGGCCCAACATGCTGAAGAATGTGTGGAGGCCAGTGAAGAACAAATTGCGGCCTTATTTGACCGCTGGAATGGGGCACTCCAAACCGGCGACGTTCACAAAGTTGCCGCCAATTACGCTCCAACCTCTCTTTTGTTGCCGACCGTCTCGAGCAGACCCCGATTCACCTCTGTAGATAAAGAAGATTACTTCCATCATTTTCTCGAGAACCGGCCAGTGGGACGAATCGATTCCCGCGAGATTGAGATCGACTGCAATACGGCGATCGACACCGGGCTCTACACCTTCACCTTTCAGAAAACCGGGGCCAGCGTGAAAGCCCGCTATACCTTCACCTACAAGTGGGACGGCAAACAATGGCTGATCACCAGCCACCATTCATCAGCTGTTCCTCCAAAGGAGTAACGGCGAACCGAACGCTTCTTATGGTATGGTAAGAGACGCGAGAGCGGAAACAGCCGGCCTATCGAAGGCACCTCTCGTTAATGGGGACCCCACTGCTGACTCTCTCTCCATCATCGGCTTCAGATGGCTGGCACCACCTGGAGCCGATGCCTATCAATATGGATACTTACTCAGTACCGTGTGCATTTGTTCTAAGATGCGGTCAGGATGTCGCGCTGACCTTCCTCAAATTTGCAAGATAGTTGTTGACGACTTCTTTTGCGGGCATCCGATTGACTTGAGTGTCGACGAGATAATGCACTGTCCCGTGTACGGCCATGGCAATGAGAAGGCCTTCGAAGATTCCTACTTTGTATACCAGAGCGCCGGTCAGAATGGCCAAAACCATGGCATAAGGACCATGATGGGTCACATGCATGAGGCCGGCGATCATTTTCCATCCGGTAAACATCATGACGATGGCCACGGCGAACTTGGGCAGTAGCTCCAAATATTGAGGATTGATGACAAAGAAAGTGACCACGCATCCGATGATCAGCACAGAAAACTTTGTATAAGCCCCCGCCAGTCGGTTCGTGGTGCTCTTGGCCAATCCATCCAAATTCGTCATGCCACCAAAAAAGCTTGCCCCGATATTGGCGATCCAAATCGCCAATAAACTGTTATTGCTGTTGCACTCACGCTTGAGCGGATCGATTTTTTGGATGGCGGCGTTGCTCATGACCTGTTCGATGACGTCAATGAGGGCCAGCATGGCTGCAAACCCGAAGACATAGAACCAGGTCAACGGACTGTCGAGATGAGGAATCGGGAGTGCCAACGAGAGGGGAACATCTTCGACATGCAACATCGGCATGTGAATAAATTGCGCCAGAAGGACTCCCGCCGCAATGATGACGAAATACGGCACGGCAGGCTGGATGTACCGAAATTTTGTGAACAGATAGACAAAAATTCCCAGTCCAGCCAAGGAAATGAAAATCATGTGGATTCGTGCATCGTTAAAGAACGTATCTGTGGCTATCAATTCGGCTGGAAGTTCGTAGGTGAAGTCCAAGAACTTCAACGCTATCTTTAATCCAATCCCGGCGAGTAGTCCTTCAACGAGGTACGCCGGGACAGCCAGCAAAATATATCTCTGCCAATTGAATTTCCAGATGATCGCCTGCATGACGGCCGTGAGAAAAATGACGAACGCCATGTTTTCCATGCCGAAGCTGGCGACTCCCATGGCCAGAACGGGAGCCAGCCCTGCGGCAATGCCGGGACAGCCGATAAAGTTGCCCGGCCGAAACCATGCGTTGATCCATCCGATCAAACAGGCAAATGCAACGGTTGCGAGTCCCACTTTGATGGGATAATCCGACATCATGGCGATCCCAACCGACAGTGGGATGGCCATCACTCCCGTGATGAGACCTGCGGCGATATCACGACCGACATATTGCGCTTGGAACGCAGCCGACTCGAGGGTTACTGCCTTGGGAAGCTGTCCAGTGTATCTTGAATCATCGGCCGTTGAAACCGACGTTTGCGTGGTGATTGTCATGCCATCCATAGCAACGCTCCTCAGCACGAATGAGGGTTCGAATAAGGGATTCCTTTCCCAGTTCGGTGGTTCAGCAAGAACAAGACCGGCGGGTAAAACCATCGCAAGCTATCGATAATGTACGTCATTTCAACATATGGTCTATGAATCAACAGTTGACGCTTCTCATTCGCACTGGACGGATGTGCTTGGGTGCACCAGCCGTGCGTATGCGCACGATTGTTACCATTGATCATGGCGGAAAAATATGGAGGAGGTAAAAGACAGATCTGTTCTTGAGAAAAGGCGGCTGGGACCAGTCGCAGGACTTGGTGAAGATGAAGACGGACTGTTCCGTTCTGGACCCTATCGAACTACAGGTTGATGAAAAGTTGAAATAAAATGATGTGATTCATCTGATTGGCCAGGTTGGGAAGTGACCGACTGTCGAGGAGCTGATTTTGGTAGCCGACGTCCATGTTGAGATACTTCGAAAACGTCCTGTTGATCCCGACAAAGAATCGATTTTGATCAAAACCGGCCGCAGGTCCACGGGTACCGACCGTATTCAGATGAACAAAAATTTCGTCGTAGCCGACAAGAGCCCATTCCGTCGCCATGGGCAAGGGATATGTCAGCCTCAGCATTTGTCTGAACCGTACAGCGGTACCGTCCACATGCTCGATCCAGCGCTCCTCCAGACGGGTTCGGCTGAGAATTTTGAAGGAGCCCAACGTATGTGCATAGTTGATCTGCTGGTAGATGCGGCTTTCTTCGAAAAAGGGTGACTGAGGCGGTGTATGGCGCTGATTAAAGTTGCCGACCCAGGCATAGCCTTGCCAGATGGAAAGTTTTTCCGTCAACTGATAGCCAAGTGCGGGTCTGAGGAGCAGTTGATCAATATGGCCGGCATCGTCCAGATCGGCGAAGCGGGGGTTGACCTCCATATAGGCAAGGATTGATGAGGGAAGTTTCACCGTCAAAAAGACAGGTGACCATAGGCGAAAGTCTTGACTAAATGTCGAGGTGGACTGGGCGAAGGTTTCTCCTCCCACCAGCAGCCCACACGCGAAGGTCGCGATCGCGAGTCCCCGTCTCCACTTGCACGCTCGTTGATTCGCTTCTGCACGCTGCATAATACCTCCTTAATTGAGCATTCAGCTGCCGCTCTCTCATAAAACCTCGCGCGCTGCTTCTAAGATACGCCATCGCTCTCCCACGTATTCCTCACTCATAACGAGTTCAGATGGGATTGAGGTTATGGGTTTGTGCTTCACCTTGGGCAGACCTTGTACTCGTCCCACGAGGGAAACGCCAGTTAAAAATTTAAGGAATCACGCTCCTCCGGTGCCGGATTGCGCCCGCGGTGTGATTGTGCTAGCTACTTCTCTCATGCTGTACATCTCATCGTCTCTATCGATCCCGGATCAAGAGATCGACATTCACGCCATACGATCGCAAGGTGCAGGGGGGCAGAACGTCAACAAGGTCTCAACAGCCGTCCATCTGCGATTTGATATCCGTTCGTCATCGTTGCCGCAATTCTATAAAGAGGCTCTGTTGCAACTGCATGATCATCGTATTTCCGCTGACGGCGTGATCACGATCAAAGCTCAGCAGTATCGGACCCAGGAGCGTAACCGCGAAGATGCGCTGAATCGTTTACAGACGCTCATTCAACATGCGGTGATTCCGCGCAAGAAACGAAAGGCCACCTCACCGACACGCGGTTCCCAGGACCGACGGATTGAACGGAAGAAGAGACAGGGGCGCTTGAAGGCGCTGAGACGAACGCTGGAGTGACGAGCGCTCGTCGTTGGGGTGGCTTTCAGCATATCGGGATGGCTAGGAGCGATGGTCCTTGGTTTTCGCGGCGTTGGTTTTAGCCTGCTGCAGCACCGCTTGCGCCTCCGGGATGAAATCCAGCCGTTGGTGTTTCTCGGCGATGGCCAGCGCCTCTGACGCCAATGTGACGGCATCGGCATGCCGACCGTGCTGACACCAGACCTTCGCAAGTGCAAGTCTGGCATTGACAGATTTCGGGGCTTGTTGGACGACACGTTGCAACAGTTGCTCGCCTTTTCCCGAATCTCCTCCAAGGAAACTCGGCAACTTCACCAGCAATGTCCCCTTCGCGGAGAGCGCGTCAATGTGAGCCGGATCGATTTCGAGCGCGCGGTCCAGTTCATGCATCATGCGGCGAAGTCCGAAAATCGAGGTCAGGGATTCTCCGTCGATGCGGAGCAGCTCGCCCAGATTGCAGAAAAGCGCAAAGTGGGCATCGGCGCTTCCCTCCTCCGCTGCCACGGCTTGTTCTCCCAAGGTCTGTCCCTGTTGAAAATGCGCGAGGCGTGCTGAACGATCCGTGGCGAGCCTGCCTTTATTGCATTGTTCGAGGGCCTGTTTTGACAGGAGCGCTCCCGGGTTCTGCGCCCTAGACGGCATCGGAAGGACGAGTGCCCCACTTGCAAGTAAACCTACCAAAACAAAGAAAATCTTCTGCATGGTTCTTGTGAATAAGAATGAAAAGGACTCATTGATAAAACAGCGTTCAGACCAGCAAACACAATGCCAATCAGTCGCCACTTTCAACCATCCATACCCCCTAGATACACCGAGACAATACATGAAAATTGTGTCGGTAGATGGACAAGTTGGTGCAGGGATGTGCTCAGAGAAGGCCGGAAAGTTTTTGGAGGTCTCCTAACTTTGCGGTTTGAGTTCCGTGATCATCGCTTAAGCGGTTCCCTGCTCGCCGGATGCCACCATGCCCAAAATATTGAATCCACCGTCCACGTAGATCACTTCGCCAGTAATGCCTCGTCCCAATGGGCTGACCAAGAACAGGGCTGTATCGCCGACCTCCCCCTGTTCGGTGGCACGCCGAAGCGGAGACACTTCCTTATGATGATCGACCATTTTGGTAATGCCCGAGACCCCGCGTGCGGCCAGCGTCTTGATGGGGCCGGCGGAGATGGCATTTACACGGATGTTCAGGGGGCCAAGGTCATACGCTAAATAGCGCACCGTGGCCTCCAGCGCGGCTTTGGCGACGCCCATTACGTTGTAGTGAGGCACGACCCGCTCGCTGCCGAGATAGGTGAGGGTAACAATGGAGCCTCCCGCGGCCATCAAGGGCAATGCGGCGCGAGAGACTGCGACGAGCGAATAGGCGCTGATGTCGAGCGCCATCGCAAATCCCTGTCGCGTCGTATTCACGAATTGTCCGCTCAGCTCCTCCCGTGGCGCGAACGCCAGGGAGTGGACGAGAAAATCGATTTGACCGACTTCCTTCTGAACCTGCTGCATGAGCGAAGTAATTTCGGCGTCATTGCTGACATCGCAGGGAAACGCTTTTGCGCCGGGTAAAGTGGCGGCAAGGTCCTCCACGTTTTGCTTGAGCCGTTCGTTCTGATAATTGAAGAGGAGCTGCGCGCCTTGATCGGCCGTCGATTGCGCGATGGCCCAGGCAATGCTGTGTTTATTCGCCACGCCGATAATGAGTCCCTTTTTTTCCTTTAGCAACATTGGCACGCTTCTCCTTTTCGAAATCGACGACTGGGTATTGACTTGGACACACACCACAAAGCTGCACCCGGACTCTGCCCAGAATAAACCGTGAGGTAGAATGAGAGTCGCTTATCAGTGCGGATGGAAGATAGCATGATTTGGCCTCACTGTGAACCTACTCAGGGATGCTTGATCCACTGGGGGTCCGCCTGGGGCAGTTTAGTCGGGGGCTCGCTCAATTCTGCCCCAAGAATCATGGAGGAATGCTCCCAGATCCATGACGACAAAGAGACCGGAGCCTAAAATACTGAATACTCAACTTATTCATCAGGCCATGCACATACGTACAGAATGGCACCGTGTTTGCTCTACTTATTTGGTAACTACCGAATAGTCGGTGCCACAATCCTTCAAGGAGGAACTATTTATGAAACGCATGTTGATGGCCGTCATCGCAGTTGCAGTCGCCGTAACTTTCAGCGCACCTTCTTTCGCGGCTGGGGAGAAGAAGGACGAAAAGAAGGGAGGCAAGTTCACTGAGATGATCAACGCGGAAGAGAAGAAGGACAAGGGTGGCAAGGCAGACGAGACCTTCGGCAGCGAGAAGAAAGAAGAGAAGAAGGGCGGCCATGCCGACACCTTCGGCGATCAGAAGAAGGACAAGGGCGGAAAGTAAGACTCCGTGTGTTGAAACTCAGCGTGGGGGGCTTTCACTGCGGAAGCGCCCCACGTCCTTTTGTTGACTCGTGGCGGAAGCCCTCCTCACGACCTCTCGTAGAAATCGTCCACATTACGTCTCACGTATCGCTTGATCAACGGCGAGTTCCGTTGAGGATATAAACCGCTTGTAATCCGACGATCGTCTTCCCATCTCGAATCGTGCCATCCTGAATCTTTGTGATCGCTTGCTCCAACGGCATTTCCACGATTTCCAACACCTCGTCCCGATCCAGATGCTGTTGCCCTTTCGTCAAATCGGTGGCTTTGTAGACATGGATCACTTCATCCGCGAAACCCGGTGCGGTGAAAATGCTCGAAAGCAATTGGAACGAGGATGCACGATAGCCGACTTCTTCCTCCAGTTCCCGTGCCGCACAATGCAACGGATCTTCACCGGGAGACAGTTTTCCCGCGGGAATCTCGTAAATGAATCCTCCGGCTGCGTGCCGGAACTGCCGGATCAACACAACCATACCGTCATCTTTGACTGGCACCACCGCAGCGGCGCCCGGATGACGGATCGTTTCAAGATCAACGGTTACCCCGTTCGGTAATTGGACAGTGTCAACATTCAGGGTAATGACCTTGCCGGTATAGATGTTGCGTACCATTGAATGTTCCCTTCCACTCATCGAGTTCACCGTTGGTCGGCCGTGGAGTCGAGGGCCCATGCCGGGTCATGGAGCAACGCGCTTGTAGAACGGCGGCTTGACGACTTTCGCCTGAACCAATTTTCCTCGGATGTCGATGAAGAGGTCCGTCCCAAGTTCGGCGTGCTCGGGAGATACATATCCTAGTCCAATTCCCTTCTGGAGAAGGGGAGATAGATTGCCGCTGGTGACTTCTCCGACGGGAGACGGCCGTGCCGATGCGGATAAAATCTTGAACCCGTGGCGAGGCACGCCCTTTTCGAGTAATTCGAATCCGACGAATCGGCGTATCAAGCCTGTTTGTTTTTGAGCCAGTAAGGCGGACTTTCCGACAAAGTCTCCCTTATTGAAGCCCACCACCCATTCCGCTCCAACCTCGATGGGCGTCGTTCGTTCATCAATGTCATTACCATAGAGCAGATAACCCATCTCGAGACGCAAAAGATCCCGTGCACCAAGCCCCGCTGGTTTCAAGCCAAACGCCGTACCCACGTCCAACATTCTCTCCCAAACGGCCGCGGCGGGTCCGTACACGTACCACTCATAGCCGAATTCTCCGGTATAACCCGTTCGTGCGACAAGGCACTCCGCGTCCGCGACTCGCACGATCGTGGACTCCCTGAGCTTGAGCTGATTCAACTGTGACAATCCCAGTGCCGCAACGATCGCCCGTGCAGCGGAGCCCTGCAAGGCAATCTGCGCGATCTCGGCGGAACGATCGGAAATCCGACAGTCACGACACCCCCGCCCATGCTCCGTGAGCCAGGATACGATCTTGTCACGATTCGATGCGTTGACACACAGAAGAAATTCCCCGGTTCCGGCCAACCGATAGACGAAGATGTCGTCCTTGATACCGCCTTCCTCGTTGCACAGCATCGAGTATTGCGCCTGCATGGGTTTCAGCGCAGCAAGGTCGTTCGTCGTCATGCGCTGCAGGAACGCATCTGCACCGGAGCCCGTGACGACAATCCGCCCCATGTGGCTGACATCGAAAAGACCGGCTTCGCTGCGAACGGTGTGATACTCCTCCACAACGCCGGTGTACTGAAGGGGCATTTCCCATCCGGCGAAATCGACGAGCTTGGCGCCGACAGCGCGATGCTGTGCGATGAGGGAGGTCTGCCGCACGGCGTGGCTACCGCACCCCGAGCAATTCGACGTCGAAGATCAGCGTGGCATTCGGTGGGATCACTCCGCCCGCGCCGCGCGAGCCGTAACCCAAATCGGATGGAATGGTGAGCTTGCGCTTGCCGCCCACCTTCATCCCCTGCACCCCTTCGTCCCATCCTTTAATGACACGGCCGGTGCCAAGGGGAAACGAAAAGGGCTGACCTCGATCGACGGAGCTATCGAACTTTTTTCCATTCTCAAGCCATCCCGTATAGTGAACGTTGGCGGTCTTGCCGGCAACGGCGACCTCACCGGTACCCACTACCTGGTCGATATATTTAAGCCCGGACGGCGTGGTGACTTCCTGCATGTTCGTCTCCTTCTCCTTCTCATTCCCGGCCATGGTGTTTTCCGATCCTAGGATCGGTGTGACCGCGATCAATAGCCAGACATACGCAAGACGCACAAGTGTCATACATGCTCCTCCTTCTTTGACTGTATGGCATGGGAGAGACGGTTCGGTCAACTGGAGTTTGGCTACGAGTCGTTTTCGGCAAAGAGCGCGAGACTGGCCGTGTACCCATGCAAGAAGTTGCGGTTTCCGATGGGTCCGATTTCACCTTGTGCGAAAAACCCCGCGAGAGGGATCCTCCCCAGCTGCTCGGCCACGGTCGCGGCATCGTGATTCGGTCGTCCAAACAGCCCTTGCCCTCGGCCGCAGCAACTGAACAGAAGCGCGCCTAGCGGAGGTTGTCGATTGGACGATCGATCAGCGGCGAGCAAGGAACTCAGATCTTCGCTGGCGGAATTCGCATCACGCAGATGGAATTGTACCGTCTGGCCTTCCTGCACCACATCGCCGATTGCGACGGCGCCGGTCGTCCGATCGGCTCCCAGCAGATTACGAATCAGAAAATCGCCCCGCTCGAATCGGTTCCGATGTTCATCGATGACGATGCCGAGGTGCAGCGCCCGATGGGCACGCGATCGGTCCTCCTCCGGAAGCGATTCAAAGACCGCCTGCAACCGGTCCAGAGCCGGAACTCCGCCGAGCTCCTGCAGAAGGTTTCGCTCCGCCTTTGTCACGACAAATCGTTCACCGATGAGCCGACAACCTTGAGAAATGACGGGCCGAATGTCCACTGCCCCTGAAAGCCGGACTCCCACGAGCCCTCCTTCGAAAACTTGATCGTTGAGTACCAGACGGTTCATGCCGGCCTCCTGCCCCCCTCCCGCCAATCCACCCAGGGCTTTGCTGCCGGGATACCGTTCTTCCAAGAGTCCTAGAATTTCTTGAACGGGAGTGCTGAAGGGATCTGCAAGCAAAAGGAAGGAGACGTCCGCTGCTCCAGGTTGAGGCCATCCAACCAGGTGAAACTGATCCTGCATCTGGGAAAACGATACCTGTAATGGATACCGGTCGACGTGAGGTAGTGAGGCGGCCCAGACCGTCATCGCCGGGGCCGCCTCCAACTCCTCCGCACCGGCAATCACGCCTTCTCCGCTGCAGCCGATCAGAAGCCCGGGCCGCAGTCTCCGTATCAGCGTCTTCGCCAACACATCGGCCCGCTCCGCATGATGAGCGGAGAAGAAAAGACAGGCCAGATCGACCGGCGCGTCGCCCAATTGTGCCCGAATATCCGTCGCCAGATCCTGCGCGGCTGCGTCGGTCTCTAACCTTGTCGAAAGGGCCACAGCAAACTGCACGAGAATGCCTCTGCTTGATATGTAGAAAGCGATACCCGCTCTAAGTTGAGGGAACTCGGCGTATTGAGACTCAGACGCCTGGGTCCATGCGCTGGACTCGCTCCTTGGCCAGCTTCTTATAGTACCGCCACAGGTACGAGTGGTAATCGTCCACCTGTGCGAGGAGGTAGTGCAACTCTGTCGGATCTTCGGTTTCCAATGCGTGAACCATCCTCGCTTTGAGGAACTCCGCGAAGGCTTCCGTTTTTTGCACCGCTGTGAGCAGTTGTAATCCGCCGCCGATTTGATAGTCGCCCATGGAAGGACACTCCCCGGTTGGCCGAATCATTCGAAGAATAGCGAGGAGAGGATGGAAATTGCAAGGATGCGCGAGTGTCGGAAGCAAATTTTTATAAGCGATCTTGTTGAAATTGGGTCGTCAAGGGAAGGCTCCGGCCTCGAGGTGAAGTAACAGATCGCGGGGAGAAGAGATCGTCAACGCGATTGGGCGGTGATCAACGCTTTCAGTCGGCCTAAGTCGATCGCCTCCATCCGATGATCGTCGCGACCTACGACCGTCGTGGCCATGGTAAGGGCGTTCAGAATGGATTCTTCCGTGGCTTCCACCGTGGCGGTGATCAGTGGATTCAGATGGGTATCAGCCAGATGCGTCAGCTGATAAGTTGGTTCTTTAGGATAATGAGGGATGACGTTCGCCGTTGAAAAGGCGAGCATGAAATCGCCGCTGCTATGCCGGGCCGTGGAACCGGTACGAGCAAGCCCCAGTGCGGCACGCTTGGCTAGTCGCGTGAGTTGGCGACCGTCGAGCGGGGCATCGGTGGCGATGATTACAATAATCGACCCTTCACTTTGATCGGGTAAGAGCACCTCAGACATCTGTTGAGGAGGCTCATAGAGTTTCCCCACCGGCACGCCCGCGATGACCAATTCCGGCCTGCGGCCGTGATTTGCGTTGACCAACACGCCGACGGTGTAACCGCCGTCTTTCTCAGGCAGCTTTCTCGACGCCGTACCGATCCCGCCCTTGAATCCATAGGACATCATCCCGGTGCCTGCCCCGACGGTGCCTTCCTTGACCGGCCCGCCGCTCGCGCCGTCAAGGGCGGCCATCACATCCTGCTCGGACACATGGCGGCCTTGGATATCGTTCAATCGGCCGTCATCGCATTCCGCCACGACCGGCGTGAGCGTGTCGTCGGAAATGCCGATCTCCCGATACTGCTTGATCATCCAACTCATGACGCCGTTCGCCACGCGCGGGATGTTGAGCGTATTCGTGAGAGCGATGGGATATTCCAAGAAGCCTGATTCAGCTACCCATGAGAGACCGGTCATTTCGCCGGTGCCGTTGAGAACGAACGAGCCGGCGGGCGCTTTCTTGTGCCAGACATCGTCACGCGGAATCACGACGGTGACGCCGGTGCGGATCGGTCCCTGGCCTGGCTTCAGTGGCCCTTCACCTTGGATAAGGGTCTGGTGTCCGACTTTCACACCGACCACATCGGTAATCGCGTTGAGAGGACCGGGCTGATAGGAGCCGATGACAATGCCAAGGTCTCGAATCCTTTGTCGACTATGATCCGATTCGGCAGCAGCAACCATGGCAGCCATGGATAGGCAGCCGGCTATCAGGATGGCCACACAGGACAAGAGCACTAACTGAGTGGGTCGCCTATCAGCGGTTGCGCTCACCGGCAACGACTTAGGCTTCATGCGTACTACCCTGGTGGGGAACCCGTACATCGATCTTTGAATGTTCCGCCTGAATCGCCGCGGCCAGGGAGAGGGCTTGTTTCTCCTCACCGTGCACGATGAACACGGTACTTGGCAGCGGGTTGATGGCTCGGACGTAGGCCAAGAGATCATGACGGTCGGCATGGGCCGACATGCCGTTGAGTTTGACAATCTGAGCTCGGCGCTTCGTCGGCACACCGAAGATCGGCACTATGTCCCATCCTTCGACCAACTTGCGACCAAGAGTGTGTTCTGCTTGAAAGCCGACGAACACGATCACGTTGGCTTCGTCCTGAATCGCATGTTTCAGATGATGCAAGATACGACCGCCTTCGCACATGCCGGATGACGAGATGATGACGCAAGGCCCCCGCATGGCGTTGAGCCGCTTGCTGTCTTCGGACGAGGATATGAAATGGATGTAGCGCGAGGCGAAGACATCATTGTTCGAGGAAAAGGTCTTCAGCGTCTCGTCGTCGTAACATTCGGGGTGACGCTTGAAGACGTCCGTCGCTTTGTCGGCCAAGGGCGAATCGATATAAATCGGGATGGGTTCGACGCGACCCTCGCCGACCAATTCCTTGATCCGCATCACCAGTTCTTGGGTGCGGCCCACCGCGAAGGCCGGGACAATGATCTTGCTTTTGTGTAGCCGTGCATGCGCGATCAGGTCCTGGGCTTTCTTCTTCATCTCCTCGCCGGCCTGTTCATGCAGCCGGTCGCCATAGGTGGATTCCAGGATGAGGACGTCGCAGGCGGACGGCGGTTCAGGATCGCGCAGGATGGGCATGTGGGATCGCCCCAGGTCGCCGCTGAACAAGACCGTCGTGGTATTGCCGCGCGCGGAATATTTCACGCGGACGGCGGCGGACCCTAGGATATGGCCGGCGTCATGAAATGAAGCGGTGATTCGCGGTGCGATCTTAAGTTGATCGCCATATCGTCCGCCCTCGAATCGCCTAACCGTCCTCCGAACGTCGTCGCCGTCGTAAAACGGCCGAATACAAGTTTTACCACGCCTCTTTTCCTGTTTATTGACGTACCGACAATCGTTCTCTTGGACGCGCGCGGAATCTTCCAGCATGATCCCGGCCAAATCGGCCGTGGCTCTGGTGAGATAGACTTTCCCCGAAAACCCCTGTCCTGGAAGCACTGGAAGCGCCCCGGAATGATCGATGTGCGCATGCGAGAGTAGCACCGCGCCCAGCGACTTGGGTTCAAACCCAAAGTCGCGGTTCCGACGAATCGCTTCATCCCGACGCCCCTGGAACATCCCACAATCGAGCAACAGCCGGAATCCCGGTACTTCCAGCATATGCCGGCTTCCTGTGACAGACCGAGCGGCGCCGTAGAAAGAAAGTTTCATGTGGTGGTGACTCCATTGTGCCGTGCAATCAGATCCCAGGCTTCTTGGGCGGTTTCAGCGTAATGGAAAAGCTGGAGGTCCTGCTGTGAAATCAGGCCATGATCCGCGAGGAGCGACCAGTTGATCAGGCGCTCCCAAAACTCCCGGCCGACCAGGACGACGACCACTCGGTCGGTTTTTCCCGTTTGCAGGAGGGTCAATGTTTCGAACAGTTCGTCGAGGGTGCCGAACCCGCCAGGGAAGGCGACAAGCGCTTTCGCGCGGATCAGAAAATGCATTTTCCTGATCGCAAAATAGCGAAATTGGAAGTTGAGAGTCGGCGTAATATAAGGATTGGGATGCTGCTCGTGAGGGAGGGTAATGTTCAGACCGATCGATTTCGCACTCACATCCGCCGCACCGCGGTTGGCGGCTTCCATAATGCCGGGACCTCCACCCGTCATGATGACGTAGTCGCAAAGACCGCCGACTTGGCACGTTGATGAAACCAATCGTCCGAACTCTCTGGAGATGTCATAGTACTTCGAGAGGGCCAGCTGTCGGGTGGCGATGGCCACTTTCTGGCGGCACGCCGGATCGTTGGGAGTACGAGCCATTTCAGCTTCGGCGAAAAGAAGCGCCTCTTTTGCTGCGGCCGGCTCATGGAGCCTGGCACTTCCAAAGACGACGATGGTCGACCGGATACCTTCTTCTCGCTGAATCAATTCCGGCTTCAAAAGCTCAAGCCCAAGACGAACCGAACGCAACTCATCTCGCTGGAGGAATTCGATGTCTTTGTCAGCCGGAATATAGGAAGTCGACACGACGTCAGCCTGCGGTGAAGACGTCTGATCAGCAGGTCGTGGCTCCATCGCCGGCCATTATAGCTAGGCCATTGGGCGTAGGCAATTCGCGTGGAACGAAGAGTTATGATCGTTGAAAGGGATAGGGATAAAAGGGAGGCCTGACGAGATGCCGTTGAAATCCTTGATGCAACACGACCCACTGGTCGTCACACAAGACCTGGAATGCATCAACACCAAGTCCCGTTCTGGAAAAGATCAAATCCGGGTCGATCGGTGTCCAAGGTTTTGCTAACCAGCCAAAATTGATCCGTGAGTATTTCAAATCCAGAAACCGGTATGTGGCGACAATTCCCGTTTCTGAATCGGTGATCGAGTCCGGCGCGCCTAGCTTGGACACGACGTCAGCCAACGTCGTCTTTCCTGGTACGATAAAGGCGACATCCTCTGGTCCAATTGAGGTATTGAGCGACACGCGGACGATGTTACACCCTAATGCAGGTAGACAGATCACCGTCCCTAAGAGCATCGGAATAATAATCTTGCCGACGAAAGTCGCCATCTCAAGAACCAAATGGCCAGTCAAATGGCCAGAATCGAAACTCTAGGTTGTCTGTTCGTTTTGATGAAATCACGTCTTCGACAATCCCATCCCGATTAAGGATGATGAATAGATCGTCGCTCTTGATGGAAAGACGCGTGAAATTAAGAAGAATCAGCAAGAGGCTGCCTGCTTTGGCGTCGTATCGGTAATACTGAAAGACGTCTCGGCCATTAAGTTGGACGAGGCGATCAGGCGCACCCAAGAGATTGACCAGTTCGTCCTTGGTGGTGGTTCCTTTTTGGATAGTCGCGATCACTTGTGACTTGATGTCGTCGCCCAGGGTCCCTCGACTGAAGGCACACCCTTGAATGAGCAAACAGAAGGCAAGAATGCTAAGCATGTATCGGCGAGGCTTCATATACGCTCCTTGTCTATCATTCCCTTTTATTCTAGCTGATGTCCAAGGACGAAATCTTGTTCGAATACCGTGTAAACTGACGGTGTGAGTCCTACGCGTTGGTACACGGTTTGAGCCCTCCGGTTCTCCCGCTCCACGTACAATCTGATACCACACACCCGGCGTTCAGCTCTGGCTTTGGCATGGATATGATCGTACATCGCCCGAAAAATACCCACGCCTCGCCGGTCAGGTTCGACATACACGCTCTGGATCCACCAAAATATTCCGTTCCGCCAGTCGCTCCATTCGTACGTAACCATGAGTTGGCCGACCGGCTCAGACCTCGTGCCTCCTTGACGTTCGGCGAGAATATAAAATCCATACTGAGGACTATCTAATAACGCTATAGCTCCTTCACGAAGACGCACAGCATCCAGCCGGCGCCGTTCCGTTTCCATTGCCATGGCGGTATTGAACATAACGATGGTATCCACATCATCCAAATGGGCCTGTCGAATGATAATTCCTTCAGAAGCCATGATTCAGGAGGAGCTGGATGACACATCCAGCCATCCAGTTTTTGGCCTATAGAAGCCGGCCGAGAACTCCATTTTCATGGCATCTTCGACTGGTAGATTGATGGGACGCAGCGCATGTTCAGGGATGAAGGCCAGATACCCCGTAAAGGGATGGATTGCGGTCGGGACAAAAACCATGAAGAGGGTGTGGGTATGTTCCACCTGAAGAGAGGGGGGTGCCATCCCCATCACAAATCCCAATGCCCAACATCCATCGCGAGGGAAGGGAAACGCAACCACTTTACTGCTCCCGAAGCGGGATCGAAAGTTTAGAATATCGGTCATGCCCTTTAAAGTGAGGTAAATGCTCTGCACAAGCGGGATCTGTTCAATGCGGTGTTCCAGTCGAGCGAATAGGCCTTGGCCGATCACATGATCGCCGATGAATCCCGCCAAAATGAGGATGAAGACCAAAAGAAGAAGGCCGAACCCCGGGATGGGTTCGGGCATGTATCGACCGACCAGCCCATCGAGTGTCGTAAAGAGTGTCGAAAGAATCAGAAACGTGGCCCAGGCAGGGACCAACACAATGAGGCCAGCCATACAGGTTTTCCAGAAGGCTTTAATCATATGAATCCATCCTCACAACGCGCATGCTCAGTGTAACAGAAATAGCCGAACGTGAGGAGTTGTCCGCCATGGCTTGCACTCGAGTTGGCTATCGATTATTCTGCCTTACGGAAACCTGAGGGAGGTAGACGGTCATGAGTATTGATAAGGAGCTCTTGGCGATCTTGTGTTGCCCAGAGACCAAACAGGCTGTGAGTTTGGCTGAGGAGGCACTTATTCAGAGGCTAAATGTTGCCGTTGCACGGGGTGAACTAAAGAATGTCGGCAAACGGGCTGTATCTGGTGAGCTCGATGGTGGTTTGATTCGAGCTGACCGGAAGATCCTCTACCCCATCCGGAGTAACATTCCTGTCATGCTTATCGAAGAAGGCATCCCCCTTGAACAAATTCCAGAGATCACCCGATAATGTAGTTTTCGACTGTTACAATATTTGGCCCTAGTAAGGTGTTGTCCCGTTCCATCCGCTCCATAGTGCCTATGTGCCCTTCCTTAGTCTCATCATCTCTTATTGTGCTCTCTTCTCACGTACGTCTGATATCAGTAATGGCCTTCAGGGCCGTGTCTGACGTGAATTATGCGAGAAGTTGGCACTGATCTGATAGCGATTCGACCATCGGTGGTCTATTGAAGTATATGTTCATCCTTGGCCCGAGTATGGGCGGATGGGTGCATGGAAGAAAAGACTAGGGAGCGACGATCTGAACGGTTTTTACGGGATTGTCCGTCTTCGATCCTGTAGAGGTTCCACAGTGGATGCAGAGATACTCATAGAGATTTCCACTGGGTAGAACGAGCAGGAGCCGTTCTCTTGTCGGAGTGGCCACTCGGCATCGAGGACAGAACAAAAGAGAGGCATTGAGCGAGCCGAATTGTTCCTGAGGAGCTTCGCTGGATGGCCGTGACCTGATTCTCGGACCCGAGTGGGCCCCAGGAATCCATTGAGTACCTGGTCTGCGAGGAAGCATGTTTCATATTAGTGATGATGGCAGGTCAGGGTCAAGAGTCAACATTCTTTACGCGCTTCATGGATCCAGAGCTGGATATCATGAGCTTCCAAACCAGGATAATCATACAGGGCAAGTAAACCGCCTGTTACCCCGTTCAATGTCAGAAGATGAGCCTAGAGGCGGGCTATGCCTCTACGGAGCAAGAAGAGGCAAGCACCCCTGTGAGTAGCAATTGGCTGGATTAGACGGTAGCTTTGGCGGACTCGATTTCGGTTGCAGTGATGAGGCTGGAGAGATAATCCGCAACGAAGTTGAGGGCTTCCTCTCTCCCATCAGCACGGCGCCCTTTTTCCCGACGTTGTACAGAAAGCTCATGTTCCAAATCGGACTTGACTTCCCCTAAGGTGCGCTGCAGTGACGACGGCGTTAGATTGGTATCCATATCTTCCAGTTCCTGGCAACGATCTAGCACCCAATTGAGCCCTTCAATACGTCCAGCATAATGCTCCTGTTCTGCGGTATCGATTCTTGCCATTGCCGTGGCAAAGGTCTGGGCTTCATAAATCAAGTTGTAGAAACTGGTGACGGCCCTTTGTAACGATGGATTCATGGTACTCCTTCTCTTTAGGATGAACTGTAATTATACATGAGATTGGAGCCCCGACAAGGAGTATTTTTTTGTTGAGCTTACGTGAAGAGGAGAGAGTGAAATTCGTTCATGAAACCGTAATAGAGCGAAGCGAAGTCTTTCAAGCAGTCCGGACTCGTTTCCTTCAAGCGCTTGAAGAAAAAGACTTGCGTGCGTGGGTCAAGCTGTTCCAGAAGTTGGCTGAGCTGAGCCATGGAATAGCTGCCAGCAGGAACGCTGAGAATATAATGCACCAGACGCTCAACGAACTGCTGAGCGACATACTCACTATTCAAATAGCCATCTGGGAGTTTACCTGAAGCGAGAAACTCTTCAAATGGAATCGCCTGTGCAGCAAACGGCACTGATTGCTGCTGATGTGATGTCACGCCGGGAGTGCTCCCTAATGGAATAGCAAAGACACCATGATTCAAAACTCTACTGGACGAGATCTATCTCGTCAAGTGTGCAGAAGATGCAGTGATAGTGAGCCAAAAGGCTGATGTTGCTGGATAGATTGGCTCTAGTGCTTTTAGAAAGACGGAGGTAGAGCGGGACAAATCAAATGGTCAAGTCTCTGGAAAATGGATTCCTCCCAAAATCACAACATCGCATATGGATTGGTCCATCAATAAGAGGGCAGCGTCCTTGGAAGGACGCTGCCCCTCATGGCCCCCGGACCGAGGCCTACAACCAGGTGACGCGCTCGGCGGGCCGG